>NZ_JBFRFX010000009.1:0-241688 GCF_052115045.1 Cupriavidus sp. 2TAF22 | reverse complement strand
GCCCGGCCGCGGCCGGCGGCGCCTGCCGGCCGGCGGCGCGCCAGGGAAATATGTGCTTACAAAGTCCGGTGCGCCGGCGCGGCTGCCCGCCGTTAAGGGAAGTATCGTGACAGCAGGGAGCACGGGCGTTGGCCCGGCACCCGTTTCGTCGAAGAGGTAATTCCATGTTTCCTGACCGCAGGCTTGGCCACCGTGCCCGCGCCCTGCTCATAGCCACCGGCCTGGCAGGTGTCGTTCTTGTCACTTGGCAACTGCCGGCGCTGGCGCAGTCCGCCGATCCGTCCGACCGCATCGCCACCATCACCGACGCCGCGGGCAATCTCAGCTTCGCGCCGGCCGGCTCCGACGAGTGGGCCCAGGCCGCACCCAACCGGCCCATCACCACCGGCGACCGCCTGTGGGTGGACAACGGCGGACGCGCGGAGCTGCATGCCGGCTCCACGGCGATCCGGCTCGGCAGCGCCACCGCGGTGACGGTGCTCAACCTTGACGACAGCGCCACCCAGGTCAAGCTGACCCAGGGCACGCTGCAGCTGCGCGTGCGCGCGCTGCCGCCGGACCAGCCGGTGGAGATCGACACCCCCAACCTGGCCTTCGTGCCGCGCGAGCCGGGCGACTACCGGCTCGACGTGGCGGCCGACGGCAGCGCCACGGTGGTCACCCTCCATCATGGCTCGGCCGTGGTGTACGGCGACAATCGCTCGCTCGACATGCGCCGCGGCGAGCAGGTCCGCTTCGCCGGAACCGACCTGGCCGAGGCAGGCGCCGCCTCCGATCCGCCGGCCGACGAGTTCGACCGCTGGACCATGGCGCGCGATGCGCGCGAGGATGCCTCGCCCTCGGCCCGCTACGTACCTCCCGAGATGACCGGCTATGCCGCGCTGGACGGCTACGGCGACTGGCAGGAAGACCCGGGCTACGGCGCGGTTTGGTTCCCGCGCGTGGTCGCGGCCGACTGGGCGCCCTACAGCGCTGGCCACTGGGCCTGGGTGGCGCCGTGGGGATGGAGCTGGTGCGACGACGCGCCCTGGGGCTTCGCGCCGTCCCACTATGGCCGCTGGGCTCGCGTCGGCGACCGCTGGGGCTGGATGCCCGGCCCGCGCGCGGTGCGTCCGGTGTACGCCCCCGCGGTGGTGGGCTTTATCGGCGGCGGCCCCGGCCCCGGCCGGAATGCCTCCCACGGCGGACCGGGGGTAGCCTGGTACCCGCTCGGCCCGCGCGAGTCCTATCGCCCGGTCTATGGCGCCAGCCCTGGCTATCTCAATCGCATCAACCGCTTCACCGTCAATAACGAGGTGGTCAACAACCACGTGCGCAACGTCTATGTCAACCGGGATGTGCCGGGCGCCGTCACCGGCATGCCGGCGCGCGCCTTCGTGCAGGGCCAGCGCGTGCCGCCCGGCGCGCGCAACGACGCATGGCGCAACCTGCCGCGCGGCGAGGCCAACGGCGCGCCGCCGCTGGCGCCGGTCAAGGCCAGCCTGCTAGGTGCGAATCCCGGGCGGCCCGCGCCGCCGGCGGTCATGCAGGGCTTCAACCGTCCCGCCATCGCGGCGCGCGCGCCGGGCCGTCCCGCCAGCGACGAACTGGCCCAGCGTTTTGCCCGTGGCGGCGGCACGGTGCCCGGCGCGGGGCCGGCCTGGCACGGTGGCGGCGGTGGCCCCGCCCCGAACCCGGGCGCGGCAGCCGGCCCGGTGCGCCTGAGCCAGGCCGCGCCGGCCTTCCACGGCCGCAATGCGGCGGGACCGGGCAGTCCCGCCAACCCGGCCAACCCCGCCAATCCTGCATTCAACCCGCAGCGGGCCGAGGGCGGTCCGCGCGGGGCGATGCCGCAGGGCTTCGTCAATTCCGATCGCGGTGGCCAGCCGCAACCGCAGCAGCAGATGCAGGGGCGGGGCTGGACCACGCGTCCGGACCAGGCGCACGGCCAGCAGGGCGATCCGCAGGCCTTCGCGCGCCAGCAGCAGGAGCGTCAGTTTGGCGAGCAGCAGCGCGCCCAGCAGGGAATGCAGCAACAGCAGGACATGCAGCGCCAGCAGCAGGAACGCCAGCGTGGTGACCAGCAGCGCGCGCAGCAGGGGATGCAGCAACAGCAAGAGATGCAGCGTCAGCAGCAGGAACGCCAGTTTGGCGAGCAGCAGCGCGCCCAGCAGGGGATGCAGCAACAGCAGGAGATGCAGCGCCAGCAGCAGGAGCGCCAGCGCGGCGAGCAGCAGCGTGCCCAGCAGGGGATGCAGCAACAGCAGGAGATGCAGCGCCAGCAGCAGGAGCGCCAGCGCGGCGACCAGCAGCGTGCCCAGCAGGGGATGCAGCAACAGCAGGACATGCAGCGCCAGCAGCAGGAACGCCAGTTTGGCGACCAGCAGCGCGCCCAGCAGGCAATGCAGCAACAGCAGGAGATGCAGCGCCAGCAGCAGGAACGCCAGCGCGGCGACCAGCAGCGCGCCCAGCAGGCAATGCAGCAACAGCAGGACATGCAGCGCCAGCAGCAGGAACGCCAGCGCGGCGACCAGCAGCGCGCCCAGCAGGCAATGCAGCAACAGCAGGACATGCAGCGCCAGCAGCAGGAGCGCCAGCGCGGCGAGCAGCAGCGTGCCCAGCAGGCGATGCAGCAACAGCAGGACATGCAGCGCCAGCAGCAGGAGCGCCAGATGCAGGAGCAGCAGCGCCAGCAACAGGCCATGCAGCGGCAGCAGCAGGAGCAGCAGCGCCAGCAGATGGAACAGCAGCGCGTGCAGCAACGCCAGCAGCAGGAGCGCCAGGCACAGGAGCACCAGGTACAGGAGCAGCAGCGCCAGCAGCAGGTGATGCAACGCCAGCAGCAAGAGCAGATGCAGCGCCAGCAGCAGGATGTGCAACGCCAGCAGCAGGAGCACCAGCGCCAGCAACAGCAACAGCAACAGGAACAGCAGCGCCGCCAGCAAGAGCTGCAGCGTCAGCAACAGCATGCCTAGTCGGCGGCGTCAATGAAGAGAGGCGGGGGGTGACAAGACAGGAGCCCGCCGGTGCGCGGGCCTGAATCCCGCCGGAGTGCCGGGCGGGACCTTCGGCAAGCCGGCGCGTCGCGCGCGCCGGCCCCGGAGTTGACTTATTTGGCCAGTTCGGACAGGCGCACCTGGGCAATCTTGCCGCCCTGCACCCAGCCCACCACGGTATCGGCCACGGTGCCGCCCTTGGCGTCGATGCTCTCGATCTCGTTGGGGTTGGCATCCTTGGCCAGCGTCTTTACCGCCTCCGGCATCTTGGCGCGGATCGCCGCCACGTCGGTGGTGGTGCCGGCCAGCTTCATGGCGCCGGCCAGCGCGTACACCATGGTGTAGTTGAGCGACATCTCGGTGGTGGCATCGCGCCCGTCGTGCAGCTTCTTGTATTTGTTGTTGTAGTTCTGCGCGGCGGGGCGGCTGTCGTTGGCCAGCGGCATCACGCCGATCGAGCCCTCCAGCATGGCCAGGCCGTTGGTGACCTTGGACATCTCGTCGAGCTTGGCCTGGTCCATCACGATAAAGCCGCCCTTGAAGCCCAGTTCGCGCGCCTGCTTGACCACCAGCGCGGTCGGCTCCGACGGGCCGCCCACGAACATCACGTCCGGCTTGTCGGCCAGCACGCGCGACACGCCGCTGTAGAAATCGGTTGCCTTGGTATAGGACATCGGGTTGTTGGCCACCACCTTGCCGCCCGCACTCTCCCATGCAGGCACGAAGGCCTGAACCCAGGCCTTGGCGTAGTCATGGTCGGCCGGCGCCAGCGCCACGTTCTTGCCGTAGCGCTTCATCTGCGCCTTGATAAAGGGATCGATATAGCCGGTGTAGGCCGGCGGGATGCGGATGGTCAGCTTGTTGTTGACATCGGTGATGCGCGGCACGCTGGAGTACGCCATCACCAGGAACTTCTCCTGCTCGTTGAAGGCCTGCAGCGCGAAGATGCCACCCGAGTGCGGCACGAACACGGCGGGCGTCTTGTACTGCTGCACCAGCCGGCGCGCGTTGATCGCGGCCTCGGCCGGGGCGTACTTGTCATCGAGCGCGGCCACTTCGAGCTTGACCTTCTTGCCCTTGACTTCCAGGCCGGCGGCGTTGATTTCGTCGACCGCCATCTGGATGCCCGAAAGCACGTTCTTGCCGTACAGGGCGGCGCCGCCCGACAGCGGGCCGGTGTAGCCCAGCTTGACGACTTCCTGTGCGAAGGCGGTGCCCGAAGCCAGCAGCGCGGCCACGGCGGTGGCGGCGAGCGGGAAGAAGCGGCGGATCATCTTGGTTTGCATCTGGCGGTCTCCTGTTGTGTTTGCACTGCGTTCGTTCTTGTCCTGTCTTCCTGCCCTGTTTTCCTGCCCTGTCCTTCGGCCAGGGCTAGCCGCCGATATACGCGCGGCGAATTCCCTCATCCTTGAGCAAGGTTTCGCGGTCGCCTTCCATGACGATGCGCCCGCTCTCGATCACGTAGGCGCGGTGCGCGATGCCAAGCGCCGCGTAGGCGTTCTGCTCGGCCAGCAGCACGGTGGTGCCGGCACGGTTGATGCGCTGGATGACCTCGAACATCTGCTTGACCACCAGCGGCGCCAGCCCGAGCGACGGCTCGTCGAGCAGCAGCGCGCGCGGGCGGCTCATCAGCGCGCGCCCCAGCGCCACCATCTGCTGCTGGCCGCCCGAGAGCGAGCCGGCCGGATCGTCCTTCTTCTGCCGCAGGATGGGGAACATCTCGAACACTTCTTCGAGCGAGCGCTTGATGCCTGCCGAATCGCGGCGGTGGACGTAAGCGCCCAGCGTCAGGTTCTTCTGCACGCTCATGGCGGGAAACAGCTTGCGCCCTTCGGGGCAGTGCACCAGCCCGGCCTGCACGATCTGCGAGGGCTTCATGCCGGACAGCTCGCGGCCGTCGAAGCGCATGGTGCCGCCGCTGGCGCGGTGGATGCCGCTCATCGCCAGGAAGATCGAGCTCTTGCCGGCGCCGTTGGCGCCCAGCAGCACCACCAGCTCGCCGGCGCCGGCGTGCAGGGTGATGTTTTCCAGCGCGCGGAAGCTGCCGTAGGAAAGCGAAACGCGCTCAAGCTGCAACATGGTCGGCTCCCAGGTAGGCTTCGATGACGTGCGGATCCTGCTGGATCTGCGCGGGCGTCCCCTCGGCGATCTTCTCGCCGTAGTTGAGCACCATGATCTTGTCGGCCAGCCGCATGATCATGTCCATCTTGTGTTCGATCAGGCAGACCGTCTTGCCATGGCGGACCATCTTGCGGATCAGTTCGGCCAGGCCCACGGTCTCCTCCGGATTGACGCCGCCGGCGGGCTCGTCGAGCAGCAGCAGTTCGGCATCGGTGGCCAGCGCCAGCGCGAAGGCCACGCGCTTGCGCTCCTCCTGCGTGATGTCGGCCGCCACTTCATGGGCCAGGTGCGCAAGGCCGACGAACTCCAGCGCTTCCTCCGCCTTGGCGCGGCACAGGCGCTCTTCCTCGCGCAGCCGCCGCGTGTTGAAGAGCACGTCGGCCAGGCCGGAATGCGTGCGCAGGCGATGGCCCACGATCAGGTTGTCCAGCACGGTGGCGCGGTCGAACAGGTGGGTCGCCTGGAAGGTGCGCGCCACGCCCAGGCGGGCGATCTGGTCCGCGCGCAGCCCGGCCACGTCCTGGCCCTTGAGCAGGATCTGGCCGGAGCTGGGTGCGTGGGTGCCGGCGATCAGGTTGAAGAAGGTGGTCTTGCCGGCGCCGTTGGGTCCGATGATGGCGTTGATGTGGCCGGTCTCGAAGCGGATCGAGACATCATTTACCGCGGTCAGGCCGCCGAATTTCTTGGTCAGGTTGCGGATCTCAAGCATGGTCGACCCCTGCGTTGGCTGCGTTGGCTGCGTTGGCTGCGTTGGCACCGGCGGCCGGTGCGGGAGCCTGCGCGCGGCTCTTGCCGCCGCGCCGCGCGGCCGCGGCGCGCCTCGCCTGGCGCTTGGCCCACGAGCCGACGATGCCGTCCGGCACGAAGATGATGAGCAGGATCAGCACCGGGCCGAACACCAGCATGCGGTAGTCCTGCAGGAACTGCAGCGTCTGCGTCACCCACGGCACCAGCACCGCGCCCAGCAGCGGCCCGAGCAGCGTGCCGGTGCCACCGACCAGCATCGCCATCACCATGTCGAAGGTGAGGTCGGTGCGCGCGATATCGGGGCCGAGGAAGCGCACCTGGCCCGCGTACAGCGCGCCGGCAAAGCCCGCATAGCCCACCGACAGCACGAAGGACAGCACCTTGGTGCGCATCAGGTTGATGCCCAGCGCCTCGGCCAGCGCATCGCTGTTGCGCACGGCCATGAAGCTGCGGCCCAGCAGCGAGGTGACGATGCGGTGCATCACGAAGGTGCCGATCACGAGGAAGAACAGCACCAGGTAGTACTGCGCCTGCACGTTGTCGAACGCCAGCGGGCCCACCGACGCCGGCACCGGGATGCCGATCAGGCCCACCGTGCCGTGCGTGAGGCTTTCCCATTTCTCGATCAGCAGGTAGATGATGTAGCCGATGCACAGCGTGAAGATCGAGAAGTAATGGCCCTTCAGGCGCAGCGACACCACGCCCACGAAGTAGCCCACCACCATGCACACCACGCCCGACAGCGCGAACGCCACCCAGAACGGTACCTGGTGATCCACCGTCAGGATACCCAGCGTGTAGGCGCCGATTGCCATGAAGCCACCGTGCGCGAGGTTGAGCTGGCCGGTGTAGCCGGTGATCAGGTTCAGCCCCAGCGTGGCGATGGCGTAGATGAAGGCCAGCGTCATCACCGTCAGGTAGTAGCTGTTGGGCGTGAGCAGCGGGAACGCGACGGCCAGCGCCAGCAGCAGTGCCCAGCCGGCTTTTCCTTGCAATGCATTGGTCATGTTGCGCTCCTTAAGCGGCCTTGCCGGCAAACAGGCCCTGCGGGCGGATCGACAGGATGGCCACCAGCAGCACGAAGGCGATGATGTCCTTGTAGTCGGTGGAGACGTAGAAGCCGCCGAAGCTCTCGGCCATGCCGATGATCAGCCCGCCCACGATGGCCCCGGGAATGCTGCCCATGCCGCCGAGGATGATGATGACGAAGGCCTTGGTGATGACCAGGTTGCCCATGCTCGGGTAGACCAGGTTGATCGGCGCGTACAGCGTGGCGGCGATGGCGGCCAGCGCGCCCGAGATGGCGAACACCAGCAGGGTGACGCGGGTCGCGTCGATGCCCACCAGCGCGGCGCCTTCGCGGTTCTGCGCCATCGCCACGATGGTCGAGCCGGTCACGGTGCGCGTGAGGAACAGGTGCAGCAGCACCATCAGGCCGAAAGCCGCGCCGATGATCAGCAGGCGCTGGGCGGGGGCGGTGAGCCCGAACACTTCCACCATCTGGCCGTAGGGCGTGGGCATGCGGTTGAAGTCCGCGCCCCACAGCGCCTGCGCGCCGGCCTCGAGGAACAGCATGATGCCGATGGCGGCGATCATGTCGTGCAACTCGGGCGCGTTGCGCAGCGGATGGAACACCAGGCGATCGGCCAGCATCGACAGCGCTGCCACCGCCAGCGCGGCGGCGCCCATCGCCAGCCAGTAGTTCATGCCGAGCGCCGTCATCATGTAGTACGAGACATAGGCGCCGGCCATGTAGAACGCGCCGTGCGCGAAATTGGGCACGTGCAGGATGCCGTAGACCAGTGTCAGGCCCAGCGCCACCAGGCTATACACGCCGCCCAGCGTGAGGCCGTTCAGGACTTGTTGGAGAAACAACATCTCGGGCTTACCTCTTGGCTAGTCGCAAAAAAAATCGCGAACGAAGGCACGCAAGCCGCATGGCGGCATGCGCGGAAGCTGCGGCGCCGCGCGCGAGGCGCGGGCCGCTCATGGGGCAAATACGGGGATCAGCCGGGCGGTGGTGCGGCTTGCCGGATGGTGTGGTCCATGTCTTGTCTCCTGTGCAATGCGGTGCAATGCGGATTTGGCTGGTCGGGGGCGGGCCCCGCTGCCGGTGTCGTCGTGTCGGTGAAGGCGCCATGCGTTCGCACGCATATGCACGTTCCAGCACGATCGTTCGTTTTCATTGACTGTTGCATACGGCCTGAGGCACAGTCAAGGAATACGGAATAGTCTTCCGCACAGCGAAATAGCCGGCGCAGCCCGCGTCCGCAGCCATCCGGCGCGGCCCCGGGGCGCGTCCTTCCGCAGCCAGTTGCCATGTGTCGCCGCCACCCATGAAGCGCACTTCGTCGATCCCGCTGTCGCCCTGCGCATCGCCTGCCGGCGCTGCCAGCGCCACGCAAGCCACGCAAGCCACGCAAGCCGCGCACGCCACGCACGCCACGCATGCGACCCATGCGGCCGATGCGCAGCCGGTGCTGTTTTCCGGCACGCCCGCCGATGCGGCGCGCGACGACCGCAACTTCGTCACCGCGCTGGCGCGCGGGCTGGACCTGCTGCGCGCCTTCGGCCCGCATGACGATTACCTCGGCAACGCCGAACTCGCGCGGCGCGCCGGCATTCCGCGGCCGACCGTTTCGCGCCTGACCTACACGCTCACCAGCCTGGGCTACCTGATCTATTCGGAGTCGCTCGAGAAGTACCGCCTCGGGCAAGGTGCTATGGTGCTCGGGCAGCGCTACCTGGCCGGCTCGCGCATCCGCGAGATCGCGCAGCCGCTGATGCAGTCGCTCGCGTTCGCCACCGATTGCACGGTGGCGCTGGCCACCGCCGACCGGCACGAGATGGTCTACCTGGAGGTCTGCCAGCCGCGCGGCGCGCTGGTGATGCGGCTGGCGCCGGGATCGCGCCTGCCCACCGCCACCTCGGCCATCGGACGTGCGTGGCTGGCCGGGCTGGAAGCGCCGCGCCGCGCCGCCGTGGTGGCCGACCTCGAGCATTTCTACGGCAGCCGCTGGGCACCTATCCGCACCAAGCTCGAACGCGCGCTGCG
This sequence comes from Cupriavidus sp. 2TAF22, assembly GCF_052115045.1. Lineage (NCBI taxonomy): Bacteria > Pseudomonadati > Pseudomonadota > Betaproteobacteria > Burkholderiales > Burkholderiaceae > Cupriavidus > Cupriavidus sp. 2TAF22. The sequence continues at coordinate 232,790 of NZ_JBFRFX010000009.1, read as the reverse complement.
CGACTACGGCAGGCGCGGCTTCTGCCTCGCGCATGCGGAGTGGGACCGCAGCGTGAGCGGCGCGGCCGCGCCGGTGGTGCTCGAAGGCGGCGCCGAGGTGCTGGCCATCAATATCGGCGGCGCCGCCACGCGGCTCACGCCGGAGATTCTCGATGGCAACCTCGGGCCGCGCATTCGCGAGCTGGCCGAGACGCTGCAGGCGCGGCTCTGGCAAGGACAGGGATAGCGAGGCATCATCGCAGCGGCATCGACATGCATCCACCGCCATCCCTCACAGCAAGGATCACAGCAAGAATCACAGCAAGAATCACAGCAAGAATCACAGAATTCCCGCGGCCATGTGAGCCGTACATCTAGCTGGCATTACAGACAAAGAAAACAAAGGAGACAAAGATGGAGATCCGCAACAAGACCGTGATCGTGACGGGCGCCGCCACCGGCATCGGACGTGCGCTGGCGCTGGCCTTCGCCGCGGGCGGCGCGCGCGGCGTGGCCGTGGCCGACCTCGACGAAGCGGGCGCGCAGAAGGTGGCCGCGGAGCTGGCGCAGGCCAGTCCCGCGTGCAAGGTCTTCGCGCAGCGCACGGACGTGGCCGATGCCGCCGCGGTGCAGGCGCTGGCGGATGCGGCCACCGAGCGCTTCGGCCAGGTGGACGTGTTCTGCTCGAACGCCGGCATCATCCTGCGCAAGGGCCTGGACGCCAGCGCCGAGGAATGGCAGCGCATCTGGGAGATCAACGTGATGGCCCACATCCACGCCGCGCGCGCGGTGCTGCCGCAGATGCTCGCGCGCGGCGAGGGCTACTTCGTCAACACCGTATCGGCCGCGGGGCTGCTGTCGCAGATCGGCTCGGCACCCTACGCCGTGACCAAGCATGCCGCCATCGGCTTTGCCGAGTGGCTGTCGATCACCTACGGCGACCGCGGCATCAAGGTCAGTTGCATCTGTCCGCAGGGCGTGCAGACCAACATGCTGTTCGGCGAGGACGGGGCGCGCAAGGGCTTCCTGCAGGCGGGATCGGTCACGCCCGAGCATGTGGCGCAGGTCACGCTGGCAGGCGTGCAGGAGGAGCGCTTCCTGATCCTGCCGCATCCCGAAGTGCTGGAGTACTACCAGCGCAAGGGCCAGGACTACGACCGCTGGCTCAAGGGCATGCGCCGCCTGCACGACAAGGTGATGGCCGAGTTCGGCGGCACCGTGGTGTGAGCATGGCCGCGCCCCGCGCGGCATCCCAGGCAATAACCCGATCAAAGCAAAAGAAAAAGCAAAAGCAAAAGCAAAGGGAGACATCAATGCGCAGCAAACCATTCGCGGCGGCCATGCTGGCCGCCTGCGCCGCATTTACCGCGCTGGCCGCGTCATCGGCCCGGGCCGATACCTATCCCTCCAAGCCGATCCGCATCGTGGTGGGCTTTCCCAGCGGCGGCGCGCCGGATATCCTGGCGCGGATCTTCTCCGAGAAGATTTCTCCCGCGTGGGGCCAGCCGGTGGTGGTCGACAACAAGCCGGGTGCGGGCGGCAATATCGGCGGCGAGGCCGTGGCGCACGCCGCGCCCGACGGCTACACGCTGGCCATGGGCACGGTGGGCACGCACTCGATCAACGGCGCGCTCTACGCCAGGATGCCGTACGACATGGTGAAGGACTTCGTGCCGGTGATCCTGGTCGCGTCCACGCCCAACGTGCTCGTGGTCAACCCCGCGGTGCCGGCCAGGAACGTGCAGGAACTCATCGCGCTGGCCAAGGCCAAGCCGGGCGGCCTCACCTTCGGCACGCCAGGCGTCGGCACTTCGCTGCACGTGGCGGGCGAACTGTTCAATTCGATGGCCGGCGTGAAGATCACCCACGTGCCGTACAAAGGCCGCGCCATGGCCATCCCCGACCTGCTCGGCGGCCATATCACGATGATGTTCGACAACCTGCCGTCGGCGCTGCCGGTGGTCAAGGAAGGCAAGCTGCGGGCCTTGGGCGTCACCAGCGCCAAGCGCTCGCCTTCGGCCCCGGACATCCCCACGCTGGCCGAGCAGGGATTGCCGGGCTTCGAGGCCGATTCCTGGTTCGCCATCTTCGCGCCGGCCAACACGCCCAAGGATGTGGTCGCCAAGCTCAACGCCGAACTCAACCGTATCTACACGCTGCCCGACGTCCAGGCCAAGCTCAAGACCCTGGGACTGGACCCGATCCTAGGCACGCCGGAAACGCTGGCAAGCTACCAGCGCGCCGAGATCGCGAAGTGGGCGAGGGTGGTGAAGGAGTCGGGGGCCAAGGCGGAGTGATCGCCCCGGAGCGCACAGTCGGGGCTGGCCTGGCGGTGTAAGGCTTCCCCTCTCCCGCAGCGGGCGCTGCGGGGGAGGGGAGCAAGCCGGCGGGATCCCGGTGCAGGGCGCCGGCCGGGCGTCAGATATCCGCTTCGGCCGCGCCCCGCGCCTGGGAGCCACTGCCGCTGCGCAGCCGGCTGAAGCTCACCACCGCGCCCACCGTGGCCACCGTCGCCGCCACATACAAGGCCAGCCTTGCCGCGCCGGTCTGGTCCACGCTGAACAGCAGTGCGACCACCGCGGTGCCGGTGGTCTGCCCCAGCAGCCGCGTGGTGGCCTGCGCGCCGCTGGCGCCGCCGCTGCGCGCGGGCGGCGTGGCGCCGATCATGGCGCGGTTGTTGGGCGACTGGAACAGCCCGAAGCCCAGCCCGCACATCGCCATGCGCCAGCCGATGCCGAAGCTCGATGCGTCGGGGCCGAGCAAGGCCAGGCCGACCAGCCCGCTGCCGAGCAGCGCCAGCCCGACTCCGGCCAGGATGCTGGCGGGATAGCGGTCCGACAGGCGACCCGACAAGGGTGCCATGATCGCCACCATCAGCGGCCACGGCGTGATCAGCAGCCCGGTCTCGTGCAGCGAGCGGCCCAGCTGGTATTCCAGGTAGAACGGCAGCGCCACGAAGGCCAGCATCTGCGCCATGAAGGAGCAGAACGAGGTACCCACGGCCAGCGTGAAGGCGCGGTTGCGGAACAGGTCCACCGGCACCAGCGGCGCCGGCTTGCCGCGCTGCATGCGCACCAGCCCCAAGCCCAGCAGCGCGGCGGCCACCAGTCCGGCCGCCGCCGCAGGACGCAGGCTGGCGTGGCCGGCGCCGTCGACGCTCAGGATGAACAGCGCGAATACCACTGCCGACAGCAGCGCGCTGCGATAGTCGAAGCCATGCGGCTGGGGCGGCGTGGCCGGCAGCGCGCTGCGTGCCAGCACGAGGGCGAACACCGCCACCGGCACGTTGATGGCGAACAGCCACGGCCAGCTCGCGATGGACAGGATCAGTGCGCCCACCGACGGGCCCACGGCGATGGTGATGCCCACCACCAGCGCATTCAGCCCGATGCCGCGGCCGAGCTTGGTGGGCGGATAGATAAAGCGCACCAGCGCCGTGTTCACGCTCATGATGCCGGCGCCGCCCACGCCCTGCAGCACGCGCGCCGCCACCAGCACGGGCAGGTTCGGCGACAGCGCGCACAGCAGCGATCCGAGCAGGAAGATCGCCAGCCCCGCGCGGTACACCCGCTTGTAGCCAAGGATGTCGCCGAGCGAGGACAGCGGCAGCAGGCATACCGTGACGGTGAGCTGGTAGGCGTTGACCACCCAGATGGTGCTGCTCGGGTCTGCCGCCAGCTCGCGGGAGATCGATGGCAGTGCGATATTGGCGATCGAGCCGTCGAGCACGGCCATGATGAGGCCGCAAAACACGGTGAGGATGGCCCAGCCGCGTTGGGGGTGGGGGAGGCCTTGGTGTGTCTGCATGGGAAGTGGGGGAGTGCCGACGGGAGGCGCGAGCGTTGCCTGCGATACTTGATTGCACAATTATCGTCGCGCACGGCGGTGCCCGCAATCGATCGGATTGTGGTAAGGCGGGGCCGCAGTGTTGTTTTTCGGTCCCCGGGGTGCCGGCGCGGGCCGGCAGCGGGGCCGGCCCGCGCCCCGGGCGGAGCCGGATACCCACGGCGGGCCCCTGGCTTGGCAGAGAAATAGGGCAGGAAACCCGCCATCCTCGTCAGAACGGGCCGGCGGCCCGGCGCTATGATCCCCGCCACAATGTCCCGCAAGCGAGGCCGCGCAAAGCACCTCGCCTTGGGACGCAGCGTTTTCCGGACAGCCATCAGCCATGTCAACACCAACCCCCGAGGGCAGCCGGCAGCCAGCCCGCGCCAGCCTCGACCCTGTCGACTGGAGCGCGCTGAGGGCGCAGGGCCACAGCATGCTCGACGATATGCTGGACTACCTCCAGGGCATTCGCGAGCGGCCGGTCTGGCAGCCGATCCCCGACGCGGTGCGCGAGCGCTTCCGCGAGCCCTTGCCGCGCGAGGGAAGCGGGCTGGAGCGGGTGCACCAGACCTTCATGGACAGCATCCTGCCTTATGCCGTGGGCAATGCGCATCCCGGCTTCATGGGCTGGGTGCATGGCGGCGGCACCCCGGTCGGCATGCTGGCGGAAATGCTCGCGGCCGGGCTCAATGCCAACCTCGGTGGCCGCGACCACATCCCGGTCGAGGTGGAGTGGCAGGTGCTGCGCTGGGTGATCGAGCTGTTCGGCTTTCCCCAGGATGCCAGCGGCCTGTTCCTGACCGGCTCCTCCATGGCCAACCTGTGCGGCGTGCTGGCCGCCAGGACCCGGGCACTCGGTGGCGAGGTGCGCGCGAGCGGCGTGGCGCAGGCAGCGTGCCGCCTTACCGCCTATACCTCCGCGCGGGCGCACGGCTGCATCGCGCAAGGCATGGACCTGGCCGGCCTGGGGAAAGACAATCTGCGCTCGATTCCCGTCGACGATCAAGGGCGCATGGATCTGGCCCGCCTCGCCGCCGCCATCGCGGTGGACCGTGCTGCCGGCTTCTCGCCATTCCTCGTCGTCGGCACCGCCGGCACGGTCGATACCGGTGCCATCGACGACCTGGCCGGCATCGCTCGCATGGCACGCCGGGAGCAACTGCACTTCCATGTCGACGGCGCCTTTGGCGCACTTGCCATGCTGTGTCCCCAGCTTGCCCCGCGCCTGCGTGGCATCGAGCAGGCGGACTCGATCGCCTTCGATTTCCACAAGTGGCTGCAAGTCCCCTATGACGCCGGCTTTTTCGTGGTCCGGGACCGGCAATTGCACCTGCGCACCTTTGCCACGCACGAAGGCACCTATCTCAGCCGCGGCGAGCGCGGCATGGCGGCCGGCTCGCCCTGGCCGTGCGACTTCGGCCCGGATCTCTCGCGCGGCTTTCGCGCCCTGAAGACCTGGTTCACGATCAAGGTCTACGGCACCGAGCGGCTGGGCGGCATGATCGCGCATACGTGCGCACTGGCGCAGGAACTCGCGCGCCGCATCCGTGCCGAGCCGGAGCTGGAGCTGCTGGCGCCGGTATCGCTCAATATCGTCTGCTTCCGCTTCACCGGCACCGGGCCCGCGGCGAGCGGCGCCATCGACCAGGTCAATCGCGATCTGGTCGTCGCCTTGCAGGAATCCGGCCTCGCCGCGCCTTCGTCGACGATGCTCGACGGGCGCTTCGCGATCCGGGTTGCCTTGTTCAACCATCGCAGCACCTCGCAGGATATCGATGCCCTGCTTGGCGCGACCCTCGCACTCGGCAAGGCGCTGAGCGCTTCGACATCCGTGCCTGAAGTCAGCGATCTAACACAATGAACGTGAACGCCATCCACGATTCCGCAACCGCCACGCCGGCCCGGGACACGCTGATCGGCCTGCGCCACCTGCTGCGCGCCGCCCATCAGAATGAAGACCTGCGCCCCCTCGGCGCGAAGCTGATCAACCATCTGCAGTCGCAGCCGGATGACGCCAATGCGCTGATGGATCTCTCGCTGGTCCTGCAGCTGCTCGGCGATCATGCGCTTGCCATGACCATCCAGGCCGAGGCGCTGCAGACGCGGCAGCTCTATCACCTGCCGACGCTGCGCGATGGCGCCGTTGGCCTGCGCGTGCTGGCCATCATGGTGTCAGGCGACCTGATGGCGAACACGCCGCTGGAATGCCTGCTGGGCAACTCCGACGTGGCGCTCGACGTGCTGTACGTCACCCCGGAAGAACCGCTGCCGCAGGCCGTGCCGGAGCACGATGTGCTTTTCATTGCCGTTGGCGAATCGGACCGCACCCAGCCCGTGCTGGAGCAACTCCGCGCGCTCGCCGCGATCTGGCCGCGCCCCGTGCTGAACCTGCCGGATCGCCTGCAGCGGCTGTCGCGCGACCGGGCCGCATCGGCGCTGGCGTCGGCACCGGGCATCTGCATGCCGCCCACGCTGCGCGTGGACCGCGAGGTGCTGGCGGCCGTGGCCGGGGAGCAAGCCACGATCGTATCGGTGCTGGGCGAAGGTGGATTCCCGATCATCGTCCGGCCGCTCGGCTCCCATGCCGGCAAGGGGCTGGAAAAGCTCGGCGACGCGGCCGAGCTGGCCGCTTACCTGGCGCAGTCCGGCGAGCCGGCCTTCTATGTGTCGCGCTTCATCGACTACCGGAACGCGGACGGACTGTTCCGCAAATACCGGCTCGTGCTGATCGAGGGGCGTCCCTATGTGTGCCACGTGGGCATTTCCGAGCACTGGATGATCCACTACCTGAATGCCGGCATGGCCGAGAGCGCCGTCAAGCGGGAGGAGGAAGCGGCGATCATGCGCGACTTCGACCACACCTTCGCGCTGCGCCACAAGGATGCCCTGGCACTGATCCAGGCGCGCCTGGATCTCGACTATGTCGGCCTGGATTGCGCCGAGACGCAGGACGGCGAGTTGCTGGTGTTCGAGGCGGACACGGCCATGGTCGTGCACGACATCGACCCGGTCGACCTCTTTCCCTACAAGCAGCCGCAAATGCACAAGATCTTCGCTGCATTCCGGGCCATGCTGATCAATGCCAGCCAGACCGAGCATGCCGGTCGAACGCACGCTGCCGATGCCGCTGCCATCGACGGCTGAGCTGCTGGTCAGCGGCGGCGATCACCGCATCGCGCTGGACCCCGCCACAGGCCGCAACAAGTACGGTTGCGAGCCGCTCGCCTGCGCGGACCTCGCTGCGTTCGGCTCGTCCACGTCTTCGGGAATCTCGCCGGCGGCGTTCGCCGTGGTCGACGAACTGCGCGGCCGGCTCGCCGCCGCGCTGGCGCACCAGACGCCGGCCGAGCTTTATCGCCGCGAGATGGACCGGCTGCGCAGCGAGGTGCTGGCACTGTGCGGCATCGACCAGGCGCAGGACCCCGGGCTCGTTTTCTCGGCGTCGGGCACCGATGTGCACCTGCTTGCCGCGCGGGTAGCCGCGCGCGTGACGGGGGACGGCGACCGCGCTGGCGATGGCGCGCCCGCCAGGCCGCTGGTGATCATGGCGGGCGCGGCCGAAAGTGGCAGCGGTGTGCCCGCGGCGCTCGCCGGGCAGCACTTCAGCACGTATAACGCCCTGGGCCGTACCACCATCCCGGGCGAGTCCCTCGGCCAGTCCTGCGCCAGCGATATCCTCGATGTGCCGATCCGCAATGCCGACGGAACCCTGCGGGATGCGGCCATGGTCGACGCGGAAATCGAGGCGCTGGTCGGCCAGGCCGCGCGTAACGGGCGCCATGTGCTGCTGGTGCTGATCGATGTCTCCAAGACCGGCTGCATCGCGCCGGGCATCTCGTGCGTCATGCGGCTGCGGCGCCGCTGGCCGTCGGTGGTGCAGGTGCTGGTCGATGCCTGCCAGTTCCGCCTTGAACCACGCACCATCCAGGCCTACCTGCGCAGTGGCTTCATGGTGGCGCTGACCGGCTCCAAGTTCCTCACGGGACCCTCGTTCTCCGGCGCCTTGCTGCTGCCAGCGGAGATTGGCGGCAAGCTGCGCCAGCGCGGCGTGCCTGCCCAGCTTCGTATCTACTCCGCGCGCGAGGAATGGCCGCAGGACTGGGCCTGCGCGCAGGCCCTGGGATCCTTCGCCAATTTCGGCCTGCTGCTGCGCTGGCAGGCGGCGGTCCATGAGTTGCGCGCGTTCCGGGCGGTAAGCGCCTCGCAGGTCGAAGGCATCCTGCGGCGCTTTGCCGACGCCGTCGGGCAACGGCTGCACCACGATCCGGCCTTTGCCGCCCTCGATGTACCGGCGCTGGACCGCGCCGCGCTGGACAGTCCGTCGAGCTGGGACGGTATCCAGACCATCCACCCTTTCCTGCTGTACCGGCCCGTCTCGCATGGCGGCAGGGCTCCGCTCAGCCGGGACGAGACCGCCGCCGTCTATCGCCAGTTGCAGATGCCGGCGTCTGGTAGCGGCGCCTGCCAGCTTGGCCAGCCGGTGGATTGTGGCCACCAGGCGGGCGTTCCGGTCAGCGCCCTGCGGCTGTGCATGAGCGCCAGGCTGGCAGTCGATGCCGCGCGCGGCATCGGTCATGAGACGCGCATCATCCGCCAGGCCATGTCTTGCCTCGATGCCGTTGCGGCGCTGGCCCACGGCTGCGCGCCTTCTCTCAACCCGGCGGCGCTAGCGGAAACGGCATTTTCCTGATCCCCGGCGCGGGCATGCCTGCCCGATTCCAGCTCTTGCCCCGGCGCCGATGCCGGCATGCTTCAGCGCGCGGGAGCTGTGGCGATTGCGCCGCCTGGTCGCGCGCTCACGAAAATCTATCCCCACTTTGGTAGGGGGTGAGTATTCCCGACTTCTGCCGTTAGCCGCTTTGCAGCCCGGCGCCGCATGCATGCGGCGCCGGGCTGCACACGCATGAGCCGAAGAGCGACGCGTAGACGATGATCGCCCACACCACAAAAGACGGGCAAGCGGGAACGGGATGGCAGCGGTTCGCCTTGGCGATTCAAAGCAGAAACCTTGGACCAATCCGCAGCGCCAATGTCCTGACGGGACAAGAGGGGATCACCGTGAAGTTCAACAGCCTGTCCATCAAGCGCAAGCTCCTGCTCGGCTTCAGCCTGCTCGCCATCATCACACTGGCCGTCGCCGCGCTCTCGCTGCGCGCGCTGAGCCAGACCACCGAAGGCTTCACCCGCTATCTGCACGGCATGAATGCGCGCGCGGAGATGGCCGCGCAGGTGCGCACCGCCGTCGACCGCCGCGCCATTGCCGCGCGCAACCTCGTGCTGGTGACCAGGCCCGAGGATATCGCCATCGAGAAGACCGAGGCGCTGCGCGCGCACGATGACGTGAAGGCGCACCTGGCGCGGCTCAAGGAGATGGTCCAGGCCAGCGACGCCAGCGAAGGCGCGCGCAAACTGGTGCGCGATATCGACAGCATCGAAACGCGCTACGGGCCGGTGGCCACGGACATCGTCGGCCTGGCGCTTGCCGGCAAGCGTGACGAAGCCATCCTCAAGATGAATGCAGAATGCCGGCCCCTGCTCGCGGCGCTGGTCCAGGCCACCGATGCCTATACACAATTCACCGCCGCACGCCAGGCCGAAACCGTGCAGCGGCTGGGAGAGGACTATCTGGCGCAGCGCAACCTGTTGATCGCCATGTCGATTGGCGCCGTGGTCCTGGCCGCCGCGGGCGGGCTGTTGCTCGCCCGTGCGATCACCGGCCCGCTGCAACTGGCCGTCGGGGTGGCGCAGACGGTAGCCCGCGGCGACCTCGGAAGCAAGATCGTGGCCACCTCGCAGGACGAGGCCGGCCGCCTGTTGTCGTCGCTGGGCGACATGAACGAACGCCTGATCGAGATCGTCTCGCGCGTGCGCCAAGGCTGCGGCAGCATTGCCGGGGCCTCGGCGGAGATCGCCGCGGGCAACGCGGACCTGAGCCGCCGCACTGAAGAGCAGGCGGCCTCGCTCGAAGAAACCGCCGCCAGCATGGAAGAGCTGACCACCACGGTACGCCTGAGCAGCGAGAACGCCAGGCAGGCCAACGACCTCGCCCGCGAAGCCGCCGATATTGCCCAGAGCGGCAGCGTGGCGGTGGGCCGGGTAGTCGATACCATGCAAGGCATCAGCGCCAGTTCCAGCAAGATCGCCGACATTACCGGCATGATCGAGGGGATCGCCTTCCAGACCAATATCCTGGCGCTCAACGCGGCGGTGGAAGCCGCGCGCGCAGGCGAGCAGGGCCGCGGGTTCGCGGTGGTGGCCAGCGAAGTGCGCAGCCTGGCCCAGCGCTCGTCCGGCGCAGCCAAGGAGATCAAGGAACTGATTTCAGGTTCGATGCGGCAGATCGAGGACGGCTCGACGCTCGCCGGCGAAGCAGGGCGGACCATGGCATCGGTGACCCAGGCCGTGGCGCGCGTCAGCGGCATCGTGGAGGAAATTGCCGGCGCGGCGCAGGAGCAAAGCCGCGGCATCGAGCAGGTCAACACCGCGATCTCGCAGATGGACCAGGTCACGCAGCAGAACGCAGCCATGGTCGAGCAGGCCGCCAGCGCATCGCGCGCGTTGCAGGATCAGGGCCGGGACCTGGATGAAGCGGTGGCGTTCTTCCGCCTGCCTGGCACCGGCAGTGGCCGCCGCCAGGCACCGGACCGGGCGGCCACGACCGGGCCGGTTGCCACCGGCATGCGATCGCTTGGCGCGCGCGGCGTGCCGGCCCCCTAGACCAGCGTCAGGGTCACGTCGATATTGCCGCGAGTGGCATTCGAATAGGGGCAGACCTGATGGGCTTGCTCGACCAGCTTCTCGGCCTCGGCGCGATCGAATCCCGGAATCGAAATCTTCAGTTCGACCTGGATGGCGAAGCCTTGCGGGATCGGGCCGATGCCGACCGCGCCTTCGATCGAGGTATCGGCCGGCAGCGTGATCTTCTGCTGTCCGGCTACGAAACGCATGGCCCCGATAAAGCAGGCAGAGTAGCCGGCAGCAAACAGTTGTTCGGGATTGACGCCATTGCCGGCGCCACCCATTTCCTTGGGCAGCGCGAGCTTCACGTCGAGCAGGCCGTCCGACGATGCAGCGCGGCCATCGCGCCCTCCGGTGGCGGTGGCATGGGCGGTGTAGATAGCTTTTTCCAGCTTCATGATGACTCCTTGAGAAGGGCCCGCGGCCAAGTGTTGGCGGGTTGGTGAAGTCGGTTCAACAGCTGCCGCGGGCGGCCTCCCTGGGAGCCCGCGGCGGATCTCGTCGATCGTGCATCGCGTCGCGCACGGCCAGGCCGCCTTGCGCGAGGCCTTGTGCAAACCGGCTTCACTCAGCCGAGAAGCGTCAGCAGCTTCTGCGCAGTGGCCGTGGATGAGGCGGGATTCTGACCGGTAATCAAGAGGCCGTCGACGATCGCAAAGCTCTGCCAATCGTCCACCTTCTCGAACAGGCCGCCGAGCCGCTTGAGTTCATCCTCGACAAGAAACGGGACGACCTTGGTCAGCTGGACTGCCTCTTCCTCCGTATTGGTGAAACCCGTTACGCGCCGGCCCTTCACGATCGGCTGGCCGTCGATAACGACGCGGTGCAGGACGGCGGGGGCATGGCAGACTGTCGCCACCGGCTTTCCGGCGTTGTAGAACGCCTCGATCAATGCGATCGAGTTCTTGTCTTCGGTCAGGTCCCACATCGGACCGTGGCCGCCCGGATAGAAGACCGCGTCATAGTCATCGGCCTTCACGCCGGCGAGCTTGACCGTGCTGGCGAGGACCGCCTGCGCAGCCGTGTCTTCCTTGAATCGCTTTGTCAGTTCGGTCTGGCCCTCGGGCTCGTCGCTCTTCGGATCGAGCGGCGGCTGGCCACCCTTGGGAGAAGCAACCGTGATCGTTACTCCCGCGTCGAGGAATGTGTAGTAAGGGGCGACAAACTCTTCGAGCCAGAATCCAGTCTTCTTCCCCGTATTTCCCAACTGATCGTGGGAGGTCAGTACCATCAGAATCTTCATCATCGTGCTCCTTGGGCCGGGACTGCGTTACCCCGCCGGGACGGCGGGCGCCGCCTCCGGCCTGAAGCCACGGCGCCCCCTTTTCGTCCATCGCCCCCTCCTTGCCGGGCGGCCGATGCGCTCTTCATCTTAGCAGCAGGGTACGGCGCAATCAAAAAACGGATGGTGATGGAATTGGAAATTATGACGAAGCGGTATCTTTATGATTCGGTTACGTTCAATAAATCAATATTTATGAATTGACAATTAATATTCTATTTATTGTTGCGTGGACGGGGTTTGCCCGGACAATGCCGCCCGCGTCGCGCGACGCTGGATCTTGCTCTCCTTGCCTATACTAAGGAGCCAGATAGCGGCGAGCCTGTTCAAGGAGCGTCCTCGAAAAGGCCGGCCCGCGTGCGTTTCCGGCGGTGCCGTCGGCTCTCGCGATTGGTTTATGGAGGCGATGATGGTGGTATAGCGTCACTTGCCGCAACCAAGGATCCCAAATGTCTAAGACAAATAAAGACCGGCAGATCTTTATGGAATGCCGTACGCCAGAATACTGGAGAGTCACGCTCAATCATCCTCCTTTCAATATTTTCGGGCCGGATAGCATCCCGCAATTGAATGAAGTCATCACTGCGCTGGAATCGGACAAGGACGTCAAGGTCGTCGTTTTCGAAAGTGCCGTGCCGGGTTTTTTCCTGACGCACTATGACTTCACCCGCGATCTTGAAGAGTCGACAAGCATGGCGCCCGGGCCAACGGGCATGCACCCGCTGCCGGATATGCTGGTGCGCCTGAGTCGCGCCCCGGTCGTGTCGATCGCGTCTATTCGCGGACGGGCGACTGGCGTGGGCAGCGAGTTGTCGCTCGCCAGCGACATGCGCTTCGCGAGTCGGGAAAAGGCCATCCTTTCGCAGTGGGAGGTCGGCGCCGCGCTTGTTCCCGGTGGCGGCCCGATGGCACGGTTGCCTCGCCTGATGGGACGAGGGCGCGCCCTTGAGGTGCTGCTGGGGGCCGACGATATCGACGGCGACCTCGCGGAGAGATATGGCTACGTGAATCGCTCGTTGCCGGATTCCGAACTGGACGCCTTTGTGGAAGCGCTCGCCTTGCGGATCGCCTCGTTCGACAAGCAAGCCATTGCCGACACCAAGCGCCTGGTCGACATCGCCAGCTTGCCGCCCGACGCCGAGATTCGCCTCGAATGGGATGCTTTCATTACATCGGTGGGTCGTCCGCAGGCCCAGAGAAAGGTAGGCGAGTTGCTGAAGCTCGGCCTGCAGGAGAATGCCGACGTCGAAGCGCGACTTGGCTATTACACCAGTACCCTGGGAAATTGAAGGCCTGGCGCCGAACCTGTGGCCATCCGCGATAGAGCCCGCGCCAGTGTCGTGTCAGGGCAGCGGCACTGGCTCGGCAAAGGCCTGCAGGAAAGCGAGCGACGGCTTTGCCGCCACGAGCCGGTTGATTTCTGTTTTCAGTTCATCCGCGGGAAGCCAGGGGTAGGTCAATCCTGCCTGCAGGGCCGCCAGCGTGGCCGCCATCGGATCGGCCACCGAGTCCATCCGCTCGATATGTATGTGCAGGCTGGCGATGCGCGCCGGGCCATCGGCCTGCGCAAAGCCCCAGCGGTAGTAGCCCTTGCCAAGCCGGAGAACGTTGGCGGCGGTTTCGCGCATTGCCACCAGCCAGGGGACAACAATGCTGTCTCCCACCAGGGCGAGTTCGTCGGCGACGTAGTAGGTACGGCAGGCATCGAAGGTCTTGGCAAACTCCGTGACGAGCGTGGCGGCGATGCCCTGTGCACCCTCGGTCTTCGCAGGAAAGGCGATCGTATCGGTGTTGATCGAGATCGTCAGCGTAGCGTCTTGCGCAAAGGCCTCATGGATCAGTTCCGGGCGGTTGTTGTCCTTGGCCCGGACATAGGTCTCCAGGAGTGACTTGGCGGTATGCAAGGGGATCGGGTTCATGGCATGTCTTGAGCAGCGAAGGGATGGAGGCGCCCGGAAGGGCGGAAATCCGGCTTGTCGCTGCAGCTTCCCGCCGCGTAGCCGGGTTGTTTGCTAGAATTTGGCACAAAGCTTGCTTGAAAAGCTATGTGGAGCAATTGCCTGTGGCGACAACTACCGGAAACAAAACCCTGACGATCACCAATCCGGCGTGCCTCGTCGATGGTTCTGACGTCGAGTTCCGTCATCTCGTGAACGGACTGCTGCCATTCGCCGCAAGGCTGCTTTCGGTGCGGGACGGCTTCGGCAGCGTGATTGGCCTGACCGGGGTCCAGTACTCGCTGATCCGGTCCATTGCGCATCTCTCCCAGCAAGGTGAGGTGACCGTGAACCAGCTGGCCGATCATCTTCACCTCAGCGGCGCCTTCGTCACCCTCGAGACCGGCAAGCTGAAGAAGCTGGGCCTGATCGACAAGAAGGCCCACCCCGACGACAAGCGCAAGATGCGCCTGACCATCACGGCCGCGGGCACGCGCTTGCTCAATGAACTGTTGCCCCTGCAGCAGCAGATCAACGACGTGTTGTTCGACGGCGTGAGTCGCACCGAATTCAAGGTCTTGTGCTCCGTTGTCGACAGGCTCGTCGCCAACGGAGACCGGGCCGCGCTTGACCTCGAGCACCTCCAGGCGCGCCGGCAAACGGTCCAGCCCGCGCGAGGTGGCGCCAGGGAGCGCTGACAGCTTCAGTGCGCGGCCCACTGGATGGTGCGCAGATCGATACCCTCCTGGTGCATGTCCCAGAGCGGGCTGAGTTCGCGCAGCCTGGAAACGGTGGCGGTGACAAGCCGGATCACTTCATCGACTTCCGCCTCGGTGGTGTAGCGGCCCAGCGTGAAGCGAATCGAGCTGTGCGCCAGCTCATCGCTGCGGCCGAGCGCACGCAGCACGAACGATGGCTCGAGCGAGGCCGAGGTGCAAGCGGATCCGGAAGAGACGGCGACACCCTTGATGCCCATGATCAGGGATTCGCCTTCGACGAAGTTGAAGCTGATATTCAGGTTGTGCGGGATTCGCTGCCGCAGGCTCCCGTTCACATAGACTTCGTCGAGTTGCGTCAGCCCCGCCAGCAACCTGTCCCTCAAGGCCCCGACGCGGCCTGCCTCTTCTGCAAGCTCCACCCTCGCAAGCCTGAACGCTTCGCCCATGCCCACGATCTGGTGCGTCGGCAGGGTGCCTGAGCGCATGCCGCGCTCATGTCCGCCGCCGTGGATCTGCGCCTCGAGGCGGATCCTGGGCTTGCGCCGCACATAGAGCGCGCCGATCCCCTTGGGGCCATAGACCTTGTGCGCGGTCACGGTGAGCAGATCGATCTTGAGCGCAGCGAGGTCAATGGGGATCTTGCCCGCCGCCTGCACCGCGTCGCAATGGAACACGATGCCCGCCGCGCGGCAGATCTCGCCGATCTGCGCAACCGGCTGGATGACGCCGATCTCATTGTTGACCATCATCACCGACACCAGGATCGTATCCGGCCGCAAGGCAGCGCGCAGCGCGCCGAGATCGATCAGGCCGTCTTCCTGCACCTCGAGATAACTTACCTCGAATCCTTGCCTCTCGAGTTCGCGGCAGGTATCGAGCACGGCCTTGTGCTCGGTCCTGACGGTGACAATGTGCCTTCCCTTGCCGCGATAGAAATGCGCCGCACCCTTGATGGCGAGGTTGTTGCCTTCCGTCGCGCCGGATGTCCAGACGATCTCCCGCGGATCGGCATTCAGCAGTGCCGCCACATGGGAGCGTGCCGTCTCCACCGCTTCCTCGGCATGCCATCCGTAGGCATGGCTGCGCGAAGCAGGATTGCCGAAATGCTGGTGCAGGAAGGGCACCATTTCATCGACGACCCGTCTGTCGACAGGCGTCGTCGCACTGTAATCCATATAGATCGGATAGGTCCTGGGTGCTGTGTGCATGCTGCTTCTACGCTGACGGCTGATGGGTTGGCGTCGCAGGGAAGAGCGATCCCTGCGCGGGAAAGTGGAGCGGAGTCTAGCACCGCGCGCGCTCCATCTGCGCTGGCGCCACACCGGCGGTAGGGTTGTTGGATGGCCCTGGCGTGGTCCGCCTGCAGTCACCCGAAATCCGGAGACGATCGTCCAGCCCTTGTGCAGCAAGGCTTTGCGGCGCAAATCCGGTCCGCCAGCGTAGCGCGCTCCCGCTCCTCCTAGGGTTTTTACCAACTTGAATAGCAGTGTTGCATAGCATTCAATAACACCTAATTTACAAAGGTAATAAACAAAGCAACAAGGCAACGACAACATGTGTAGGAGTAGCGATGTCTGAGTCATCTGTCGGTACCGGCTTCGACGCCGAAGCGCAGCGCCGCTTCAGGAATGCGCTGGCAATGTTCGCGACGGGCGTGGCGGTGATCACCGCGCCCAGGGAGGAGATGCCGGTCGGCATCACGGTCGCGTCGTTCAACTCGGTTTCCCTCGATCCGCCTCTGGTCCTGTTCTCGGTGGATCGCCGCTGCCTGAGCCTGGCGGACCTATACACGGCGCCGCGCTACGCGGTCAACGTGCTCGCCGAGGCCCAGCAGGATATGTCGAACCGGTTTGCGAAGGCGAACTCCGGGAAGTGGGAAGGCATCGACTATTCGGCGCGCGACAGCCGCGGCCACGTGCTCCTGCCCGACGCCCTGGCCGCCTTCGAATGCGAGCCGTATGCGCAGCATGACGGTGGCGATCACGTGATCTTCATCGGGCGGGTGATCCGCTATCAGGCCCGGCATGACGGCCGGCCCCTGATCTTCTTTGGCGGCAGGTACCGGGCACTCGAGAGCAGCCCGGCAGCCGCCTGAATCCACAGCAAGCAGGCAATCAGGAGAAAAGACATGGTTAAGACCGGAAACCAGCACATCGAGATGCTGCGCGATGGCCGAGAGGTCTATCTGGACGGCAAGCGCGTGACCGACGTCACGAGCCACCCGGCGTTCCGCAACTCGATTCGCAGCTACGCCAATCTCTACGATTTCCAGGCGCGCCCGGAGAACATCGGGAAGATGACGTTCCAGCCCGAGGGCACGCACAAGCGCGTGAGCCGGATCTGGGAATTGCCGACCAGCTACAACGAACTGGTCGAGCGCCGCCAGATGCTGGAGGCCTGGACCGAGCTGCACTACGGCTTCATGGGCCGCTCTCCCGACCACGTCGCCTCCTGCATATCGGGCATGTATATGGGGATCGACGTGTTCGAGCAGGCCGACCCCGCACGCGCCGGCGCCTTGCGCGACTACTACAGGTACGCCCGCGACAACGACCTGTTCCTGACCTACGTCATCGTGAATCCGCAGGCGAACCAGTCCAAGTCGGCACATGAGCAGGAAGACAAGTATCTCGCCGTCGGGATCGTGGACCAGGACGCCGAGGGCATCACGGTCAGGGGCGCGAAGATGCTGGCCACCAGCGGGATCATGGCCAACGAGGTCTTCTGCAGCTGCATCCAGCCGCTGCGCGAGGGCGACGACATGTACGCGCTGTCCTTCGCCGTGCCGATGAACACGAAGGGGCTGAAGGTGATGTCCCGCAAGTCGTACGAGGAGAACGCTACCTCGGTCTTCGACAACCCGCTGGCAAGCCGCTATGACGAGAACGACGCCGTTCTCTACTTCGACGATGTGAAGGTGCCCTGGGAGCGGATCTTCGTCGCGGGCGACGTCGCGATGTGCGCGAAGCAGTTCCATGCCACGCCGGCGCACAGCTACCAGAACTATCAATGCCAGGTTCGCCTGATGGTGAAGCTGCGCTTCCTGGTCGGGATCGCGCTCAAGATCACCGAAGTCAACGGCACGAACAGCTTCCCGCAGGTCAGGGAGATGCTCGGCCAGCTTGCCGCCGAGGCCGGGATGGTCGAAGCGTGGGTCTACGCCATGGAGGCCAAGGGGCAGGTCAACAACAATGGCTACTACATTCCCGATCGCAGCATGCTGTATGGCTCGCAGGTCCTGACCCAGCAGCTCTATGCAAAGGTGCTCGGCACGCTGCGCGAGCTGGCCGGTGGCGGCATGATCATGCTGCCGTCGAGCATCAATGACTTCGCGAATCCCGCGCTGGCGGAAATCATTGCGAAGACGCAGAAGTCGCCCGCCTGCAGCCCCGAGGAGCGGGTCAAGTTCTTCAAGCTGGCATGGGACGCGGTCGGCTCAGAGTTCGCGTCGCGCCACAACCAGTACGAGATGTTCTACGCCGGCGCCTCCTTTGTCACCAAGGGGCATGCCTACCGGACCTACGACTGGAAGGGTGCCGCGAATCTGGTCGACAACATGCTGGGCAGCTATTCCCTCGACGGCGAGTTGGCCCGCCTGGCCCAGGCCGCCTGAGCTGACCTTCAACGCAGTCCCCTTCGCGCTATCCATCACCACACCTACGGAGATCAACATGGCGATCAACAAACTCCACGACGAGTTCCACTCCCTGGACCTTGCATCCGGCTGGGAGGTCCCGCACGGCTATCCCTCGGGCATCCAGCAGAAGATCCTGTCCGGCTCGCTCGACGAGCGCGGCCGCAGCGGCAGCCGTACCCGCCTGCTGCGCTTCCAGCCCGGCGTGTTTACTACCTCGCCGTTCGTTCACGAGTACTGGGAGGAAGTCTATCTCGTGAGCGGCGACCTGACCGTCGGCAACGACGTCAACGGAGAGGGCGGCGAAGCCTTCGCGCCCAACACCTACGCTTGCCGTCCGCCCGGCGCATTCCACGGTCCGTTCAAGTCGGACGGCGGCTGCATGCTGCTGGAAATCCACTACTTCGACCCCGCCTGATCGTGGCCCCGACCCTGGAAGCGACGCTGCACCTGCTGGCGAGCGGTGGCGCAAATGCAAAGTCCTTGCTGGCATCGTGCGTCGAGCGGATCTGCAATCCCGCCGGCGAAGGCGGGCGGGTCTTTCCGCACGGCGTCAGCATGGCGGCGCGAAAGCAGGCCGCGGCCTGCGACATGCTGCGCGAGCAGGGCGTTGCCGGCCCGCTCGCCGGCGTGCCGCTCTCGGTCAAGGATCTGTTCGACGTGCAAGGCGATGTCACGCGGGCCGGCGCCCGCGTGTTGCCGGAAGTGCCTGCCAGCCACGATGCGCTCGCCATCGGGCGCCTGCGGGCGGCGGGTGCCGTCTTCGTCGGTCGCACCAACATGAGCGAATTCGCTTACTCGGGCGTCGGCATCAATCCGCACTATGGCACGCCGCGGAATCCCTTCGACCGCTCCGCGGCACGCATCCCGGGCGGATCGTCCGCCGGGGCCGCGGTCTCGGTCACCGACGGCATGGCTCTTGCCGCGATAGGCTCGGATACCGGCGGGTCCTGCCGCATTCCGGCAGCCCTGTGCGGCATCACCGGTTTCAAGCCCACGGCGAGCCGCGTGCCGTTGCGTGGCACCGTGCCCCTGTCGTCCAGCTACGACTCGGTCGGCTGCCTGGCCAGCACGGTGGCGTGTTGCGCCGCCATCGACGCCGTGATGGCCGGCGAGGACCTGGCTGCGCTGAAGCCGGTGCCGGTGGCAGGCCTGCGCCTGGCGGTACCGGCCGGGCTGGTACTCGAAGGCATGACGGACGAAGTGGCGCAGACGTATAAACGCGCCCTGTGCCGGCTTTCGGCGGCGGGCGCATTGCTGCGGGACGTTTGGTTCGACAGCTGGAACAGTCTTGCCGAAATCGGCGCCGACGGCGGGCTTGTCGCAGCGGAAGCCAGCGCCTGGCATGGCGACCTGATGGCAGCGCATGCCGGGCGCTACGATCCCCGCGTATTGTCGCGCATCCGCCTGGCTGACGGCCAGCGTGCCGCCGACTACCTGCGCATGCTCAAGCGCCGGGCCGCGCTGTGCCGGCAGGCGGACGCGGAACTGACCGGCTTTGACGCCGTGGTCCTGCCCACCGTGCCGATCGTGGCTCCCCGCATCGCCGATCTCGACGATGACGAGGCGTTCTTCAAGACCAATCGGCTGCTACTGCGCAACCCCGCCATCGCCAACATGCTCGACCTGTGTTCGCTGTCCGTTCCTTGCCATCGGCCGGGAGACGCGCCTGTCGGCCTGATGCTGTTCGGCCGCCACCTGGCCGACCGCAGGCTGCTGGCCATCGGCATGGGTGTGGAGAAGGTGCTGCAGCAGGACCGGCGCTAGGCAAGCACCGGCGACGATTCCAGACGCAACGAAAAAACACAGAGGAGACATCATGCCTGCAATGCGTTTCGGTGCGGCCATCCTGGCCAGCGCCACTGTTTGTGCCGCCCCCGTGGGAGCGGCGGAGCCAGCCCGGATCAGCGACGGCGTGGTCAAGATCGGCGTCCTGACCGACATGTCATCGATATTCTCCGATATCGGCGGCAAAGGGTCGGTCGTGGCGGCGCAAATGGCCGTGGAGGATTTCGGGGGCACGGTGCTGGGCGCGCCGGTCCAGGTGGTCCACGCCGATCACCAGAACAAGACGGACGTCGCCGCGACCATCGCCCGCGGCTGGTTCGACAACCAGAAGGTCGACATCATCCAGGACGCGCTGCCGTCGTCGGTGGCGCTGGCGGTGTCCAACCTGGGCAAGGTCAAGCACAAGATCGTCATCGCGAGCGGCGCCGGCACGACCCGGCTGAGCAACGAAGACTGCTCTGCCTATACGATCCAGTATTCGTACGACACCTATGCATTCGCCGCCAACACCGTCAAGGCGCTGACAAAGGGCGGGGACAACAGCTGGTACTTCCTGACCGTCGACTATGCCCTCGGCGCATCGCTCGAGAAGGATGCGACCGACGCGCTGGGCAGCGTCGGCGGCAAGATGGCGGGCAAGGCCAGGCACCCGATCAATTCCGCCGACCTGTCGTCCTACCTGCTCCAGGCCCAGGCGTCCGGCGCGAAGGTGATCGGCCTTGCCAACGCGGGAGCCGACACCGTCAACGCCATCAAGACGGCAAGGGATTTTGGCATCAACGCCACAGGCAAGCAGAAGCTGGCCGGGCTGCACATGTTCATCAGCGACATCCACAGCCTGGGGCTTCCCGCCGCGCAAGGCATGACGCTGACGACCGCGTTCTACTGGGATCGCGACGACGCCACGCGGGCCTGGTCCCAGCGCTTCTTCGAGAAGACGAAGCGGATGCCAACCCTCGTCCAGGCCGGGGTCTATTCCTCGACGATGCACTATCTCAAGGCCGTCCAGGCCGCGCGCAGCGACGACAGCGATGCGGTGCTGGCCAGGATGCGGGAGACGCCCGTCAACGACTTCTTCGCCAGGGACGGCAAGATACGCGCCGATGGCCTGATGGTCCACGACATGTACCTGGTCGAGGTGAAACGGCCGCAAGAGTCCAGGCGGCCGTGGGACTACTACAAGATCAAGAGCGTGATTCCCGCAAGCGAAGCCTTCCGTCCGCTCAGCGCCAGCACCTGCCCGCTCGTCGGCAAATAGGCGTGCCCCCGGCCGGCGCGAGCGCCGGCCAGACCCACCATCCAGGAGACCATTCAGCATGAAAACGCTCACTTTTGATATCGAGAGCCGCCAGGGAAATTCGCAGCGCAGCGTCACGATCCGCCAGCTCGTCGTGGCGGGCTGGACCGGACGGGATGCCGAAGCCATGGAGGCCCACATCCGGGAACTGGAAGCGCTCGGCGTCAGGCGCCCGCCCTACACGCCGGTCTTCTATCGTGTGGCGGCGCAACGCCTGGCTTCGCCGCGGGAGATCCAGGTGAGCGGCGAGGCGAGCAGCGGCGAGGCGGAGTTCCTGCTGGTAAAGGACGCAGGCGAGATCCTGATCGGCATTGCATCGGATCACACCGACCGCGAGGTGGAAACCTATGGCATCACGGTTTCGAAGCAGATGTGCGAGAAACCTTGCTCCGCGGCCCTGTGGCGCCTCGCCGAGGTCGAGGGCCACTGGGACCGGCTGATCTTGCGTTCCTACGCCACCATCGACGGCGAGCGCGTGCTGTATCAGGAGGGCGCGGTGACGGCCATGCGCTCTCCGGCCGATCTGCTGGCGAAGTTCGCCGGGCATGGCGGCGACTTCTCCGACGGTTCGGCGATGCTGTGCGGGACCTTGCCCGCGATAGGCGGGATCCGGGCGGCAGAGCGCTTCGAGATCGAGCTCGACGACCCGGTGCTCCGCCGCACCCTGCGGCATGCGTACGCCATCACGACGCTGCCCATCGCGGGCTGAGCACCGCTTCGGCGGCCATATCTCCAAGGCATACCCATTGTGTCACGGCCATGCACCTAGACGACTTGATACTAGAAACCCGCAACCTGGGAAAAACATTCCGGGGATTCACCGCGGTCAGCGGCGTTGGCCTGCGCGTACGCCGCGGCTCGATCCATGCCCTGATCGGCCCCAACGGCGCGGGCAAGACCACCTGCTTCAATCTGCTCACCAAGTTCCTGGAGCCGACCACCGGCACCATTCTCTTCAACGGTATCGATATCACCCGTGAGCGTCCGGCGCAGATCGCGCGGCGCGGGGTGATTCGCTCGTTCCAGATTTCGGCGGTATTCCCGCACCTGACCGTGCGGGACAACGTGCGCATCGGGCTGCTGCGCCAGCTTGGCACCGCGTACCGGTTCTGGCGCAGCGAACGTTCGCTCAGGGTGCTCGACGACCGCGCGATGGAGCTGCTCGAACAGGTCGGCTTGGCCGAGTTTGCGCAAACCGTGACTGTCAACCTGCCGTATGGCCGCAAGCGCGCGCTGGAGATCGCCACCACGCTGGCGATGGATCCGGAGCTGATGCTGCTTGACGAGCCCACGCAGGGCATGGGCCATGAAGACGTGGACCGCGTGACGCAGCTCATCAGGAAAGTGTCGGCGGGCCGCACCATCCTGATGGTGGAGCACAACATGAACGTGGTCGCATCGATCGCCGACAAGATCACGGTGTTGCAGCGTGGCGCCATCCTGGCCGAGGGCCCGTACGCAGCGGTGTCGACGGACCCGCGCGTGATGGAGGCGTACATGGGCACCGCTGATGCCGAACTGCGGGGCGCGCACTGAGGGAAGACATGACAACATCGAACACACCGGCCCTCGAGATCAGGGACCTGCACGCCTGGTACGGCGAATCCCACATCCTGCACGGGGTGGACCTGAGCGTGAATCGCGGCGAGGTGGTCACGCTGCTGGGTCGCAACGGTGCGGGGCGCACCACGACACTGCGCGCGATCATGGGCCTCACCGGCACGCGCAAGGGCTCGATCCGCGTCGACGGCAATGAAACCATCGGGTTGCCCACACACCGCATTGCGCACTACGGCATTGGCTACTGCCCCGAGGAGCGCGCCATCTTCTCCAGCCTGTCGTGCGGGGAGAACCTGCTGCTGCCGCCGCAACTGAAGGGGCGGCGCGCCGGCATGAGCGAGGCCGAGATCTACGAGATGTTCCCGAACCTGAAGGAGCGCCGCGAGAGCCAGGGCACGCGCATGTCGGGCGGCGAGCAGCAGATGCTGGCGGTCGGGCGCATCTTGCGCACCGGCGCCAACCTGCTGCTGCTCGATGAAATCTCGGAAGGACTCGCGCCGGTGATCGTGCAGGCGCTGGCCCGCATGATCCTGATGCTGAAGACGAGGGGGTACACGGTGGTGATGGTGGAGCAGAACTTCCGCTTTGCCGCGCCGCTGGCGGACCGCTTCTATGTGATGGAGCACGGCAGCATCGTTGAGCGCTTCGCGGCCAATGAGCTGGAAACGAAGATGCCCGTGCTGCATGCACTGCTGGGCGTATAAGGAACGTCGCATGACCATATTCGCTATCCCGCTCCCGGCCCTGCTGTCGCAGTTGATGCTGGGGCTCGTCAACGGCGCCTTCTATGCGATGCTGAGCCTGGGACTGGCCGTGATCTTCGGCCTGCTCAACGTGATCAACTTCGCGCACGGCGCGCTTTTCATGCTCGGCGCGCTGCTGGCATGGGCCGGCATGGAATACGCCGGGCTGAGCTACTGGGTGATGCTGGGGCTGTCGCCGCTGGTGGTGGCGGTGCTGGGTGTCGTCATCGAGAAGACCATGCTGCGCCGGATCTACGAGCTCGACCACATCTATGGCCTGCTGCTGACGCTGGGCATCACGCTCGTGATCGAGGGCGTGTTCCGCGCCGTCTATGGCGTGTCGGGCCTGCCGTACTCGCCGCCGGAAGCGCTGCAAGGCGCCACGGACCTGGGCTTCATGCGCTTGCCAGACTATCGCGTATGGGTGGTGGCCGCATCGCTCGTGGTGTGCCTGGCGACGTGGTTCATCATCGAGAAGACCAGGCTCGGCGCCTACCTGCGCGCCGGTACCGAGAACCCCAGGATGGTGGAGGCCTTCGGCGTCAACGTGCCGCTGATGGTGATGCTGACCTATGGCTTCGGCGTGGCGCTGGCGGCGTTTGCCGGCGTGCTGGCCGCGCCGGTCATGCAGGTATCGCCGCTGATGGGGCAGAACCTGATCATCATCGTGTTCGCCGTCGTGGTGATCGGCGGCATGGGCTCGATCACGGGCTCGATCTTCACCGGGCTCGGGCTCGGCGTGATCGAGGGTTTCACCAAGGTGTTCTATCCAGAGGCATCGTCGACCGTGGTGTTCGTCATCATGGTGATCGTGCTGCTACTGCGCCCGGCAGGGCTGTTCGGGAAGGAGAAATGATGAACGGACAATCCATCGCGGCGATCACACCGCGGCAAGACGCGGCGGCCCGCCGCTTTCCGAAGGGCGCCTTGTATGGCCTGCTGCTGCTGGGCTTGCTGGTGGCGCCGCTGGCCGGCGCCTACCCCGTGTTCGTGCTCAAGGTACTGTGCTTCGCGCTGTTCGCCTGTGCGTTCAACCTGCTGATCGGCTACACCGGGCTGCTGTCCTTCGGGCATGCCGCTTTCTTCGGCGGTGCCGGCTACGCGGCCGGCCACGCCATGAAGGTGTGGGGCGTAAGCCCGGAGACCGGCTTGCTCCTGGGCGCGGGCAGCGCGGCGCTGATCGGCTATGCGGTCGGCTCGCTGGCCATCCGCCGGCAGGGCATCTACTTCTCGATGATCACGCTGGCGCTGGCGCAGATGCTGTACTTCATCTGCCTGCAGACACCCTTCACGGGCGGGGAAGACGGCTTGCAGGGCATTCCGCGCGGCAAGCTGCTTGGCCTGCTGTCGCTGTCCGACGATACGACGCTGTACTACGTGGCCCTGGCGATGATCGTCGCGGCCTTCGCGCTGATCGTTCGCACCGTGCATTCGCCGTTCGGCCAGATCCTCAAGGCGATCCGGGAGAACGAGCCGCGCGCCATCTCGCTCGGCTATGACGTGGACCGCTTCAAGCTGATGGCGTTTGTGCTGTCCGCGGCCTTGTCGGGGCTGGCGGGTTCGATCAAGGCGCTGGTGCTGGGTTTCGAGACGCTCTCCGACGTGCACTGGTCGATGTCGGGCCTGGTGATCCTCATGACCTTGGTGGGCGGGCTTGGCACATTGTCGGGACCGATCATCGGCGCCTTCGTGGTGGTGGCGCTCGAGAACAAGCTGGGCGAGATAGGCAGCTACCTTGGCGCGCTGACCGGTATCGACGGCTTCAACGCCCTTGGCGAATCGGTTTCCATGGTGATGGGCGTGATATTCATTGTGTGCGTCCTGACGTTCCGCAAGGGTATTGTCGGCCGGCTGGGCGAACGATAGGCGGTGGCTGGCGGGCAGCCGCCAGCCCAGTGCTTCGTGGTATCGGTTACCCCCGGGATGGCTTCCCGCGCGCGGCTTCGGGCGGTGTGCCGGCCGATGCTCTATATTGCAGGCAGGAGCGGCCGCCGGCGCCAGCGCGCCAGGGCACCATCGCCCCGCAGCCGGACGCTGCTCCAGGCGTGCCGACCCGGACCAGGATCGAAACCATGAAGACTCCTTCGCAATACCTTGGTGGCTGGCTGTTGTGCGCCGCCGCGGCGGCCGCGCTGCCGGGCTGCAGCGTGCTGCAGCCGGTGGAAACGGCCCAGAAGATGATCGGCGCTCCCGAAGATGCCGTGCGCGGCACCTTCGGCACGCCCACCGACGTGTATCGCCTGGCCGATGGCACCACCCGCTGGATCTACTCCAGGCAGCCGCTCGGCTACCAGGCCTACGCGGCGGATTTCGATGCCGGCGGCAAGCTGACGGACTTCCGGCAGATGCTGACCAACACGGAAATCTACAAGGCCAAGGTCGATACCTGGACCAAGCGCGACGTGGAGGAGCATTTCGGCAAGCCGCGCATGCCACTCCAGTATTTTCCGCTGATGAAGCGCGAGGTCTGGTCCTACCGCTTCCGCCAGGACGGCATGCTCGCCTCGCTGTTCAGTTGCTACTTCGACAGCCAGGGCGTGTTGCGCCAGGTGCAGATCACGGTGGATCCGCTCGGCGGCGACAGCAGCCGCTCCAACTAAGCTGAAGTCTCTGCCGTCCGGCATGCCGGACGGCGTGCAATCCATCCTTCGGCACGCGTTGAAACGTTTCCCGCGCCTGGCTTCCACAATGGAGGCAAGTCCAGCTGCGGAGACAGCCATGCAAGTCACGCCGGCGGCCGATGCGGCCGCCAACCCTGCCAGCGGCCATGCCCGTGGTCCGCACGACCCGCCGCGCACGCGCGGGCGCGCCGCGGACCTGCTGCTCCTGCTGGCGCTGTCCACGCTGTGGGGCGCGTCCTACACCTTCATCCGCATCGGCGTCGCCACGATTCCACCGCTGACCCTGATCGCGGCAAGAACGCTGATCGCCGGCGGGCTTCTCGTCGCGTGGATGGCGGCCACGGGCGTGCCGATGCCGGTCGATGCCATGGTCTGGCGGCGCTTCGCGGTACAGGCCCTGCTCAACAGCGTGGTGCCGTTCACGCTGATCGCCTGGGCCGAGCAGTCGGTGCCGGCCGGGCTGGCCACCATCCTGAACTCGTCTTCGCCGGTCATCGCCGTGCTGGGCACATGGCTCGTCACGCGGCACGAGCGCATCACCGCACGCAAGCTGCTTGGCGTGGCGGCCGGGCTGGCCGGCATCTGCATGATCGTGGGCGCGAGCGCGCTTGGCGGGCTCGGCCAGCAATTGCTGCCGCAGCTGGCCATCGTGGCCGCCACGGTCTGCTATGCCGGCGCGGCGATCTATGGCCGCGGCTTCAAGGACCTGCCGCCGGCCGCGCCGGCCGCCGGTTCGCTGATGGTCGGCGCGGCGCTGCTGGTGCCGGTCAGCGTCGTGGTGGACCGGCCCTGGACGCTGCATCCGTCGATGGCATCGGTGGCGGCCCTGCTGGCGTTGTCGGTGTTCTCCACGGCGCTGGCCTTCGTGATCTATTTCCGCCTGGTGCGCACGCTCGGCCCGGTAGGAACCACCGCGCAGGCCTACCTGCGCGTGCCGGTCGGCGTGGCCATCGGCATGGTGTTCCTCGGCGAGTCGCTGGCGCCCGCCGCATGGATCGGGCTGGCCTGCGTGGTGACGGGCGTGGCCGCCATGACCTTGCCCGGGCGGCGCTAGCAATGATGCCGCGCCGCCCGGGATCCCCGGCGGCGGGCGGCTCAGAAGCCGGCCTTGTGAAGGGGGCCGTCCCAGCCGTCCAGGTACTTGGGCAGATCGTCCGCCACATCCACCACGCGGTGACGGTAGAACAGGTGCATGGCCGGCTGCAGGGCTTCCGGCAACTGGCCGCCGGCCGCCCGCGCGAACAAGCTGTTGGGCACCACCGACATGCCCAGCCGGTTGATGCCGAACAGGGTCTCGCCGCAATGCCGGCAGAACTGGCGCTGCAGCGCGCGCGTGGCATGGTGATACGTGGCGACGTGCTCGGCACCGCGTTGCACCGTCACTTGCGAGGGTTCCCAGGCTGTCGCCGCGAACATCGGCGTTGCATAGAAGTCACGGCAGGCCTGGCAATGGCAGTTGGCTTTCGCGACGGGTTCCCCGGCGATGCGCAGCTCGACCTGGCCGCAAAGGCACGCCAGCGTGGCGGGAATCGGCATGGGCTTGTCTCCTGTCTTGGTAAGGCGATGTGCATTCTACTTGCGGTCGCGCGAGCCTGCTTGGCGGCCCTCGCGCGGCGCCCGTGAACGGCCGCTCAGCCTTGCAGGGCGGCATCCAGCATGGCGCCGGACAGGCCGATCAGCAACGCCAGCGCGGAGGCGATGAACCAGCGCACGGTCTTGCGGTATTCCGGGACCTGGTCGTCCTCGATGCGCAGCGAGCGGAACAGCGCGACGATCTGCAGGCACACGGCAGCCACCAGCGACACCGCCGCGCACAGCGCCTGCGCGCTCCAGTGTCCGGGGCTTTCGAAGCCCCAGAAGCGCCAGAATGCCAGCGAGAAGCCCAGCAATACCGTGATGGCGGTGATGATGCCTTGCCGGTAGCCGGCCGGCACCACCTGTGGCGGCAGTGGCTTGGGCACTGGTGCGGCTGGGGCTTGGGGGGCGCTCATGGGGAGTCCTCCTGATCGGCGGCAGAGAAGCGGTATCCGTGCTGGAGTGAGTATAGGCAGGAGCGGCCCCGGCGCGTCCGCGGGCCGCCGGCATTACAATGCCGGTTCGCGGCGCGGCATCCGCTGCCCGGGCCGCCACATCCATCRAGTTTCGCTTCCCCATGTCTTCGCTTTCTTCCCCTGACAATCCGCTCTGGTTCGATGGCGCCGCCGGCCGCATCGAGGCCCTGGCCAACGCGCCGCAGGGCGCCCCCAAGGGCATCGCGGTGATCGCGCACCCGCATCCGCTGCTCGGCGGCAGCGCCACGCACAAGATACCGGTGGCGCTGGCCAGGCTGTTCGAGGCACGCGGCTACCTGGCAGTGCGCCCTAACTTCCGTGGCGTGGGCGGCACGCAGGGCGGGCACGATACCGGCGAGGGCGAGACGGACGACACCCTGGGCGTGGTGCGGCAGCTCATGCAGGCGCATCCCGGCTTGCCGCTGGCGCTGGCGGGATTCTCGTTCGGGGCTTATGTGCAGACGCGCGTGGCGGGACGGGTGCTGGCATCCGGTGGCCGCGTGGCGAGCCTGGTCCTGGCCGGCATGCCGGCGGGACCGGCACCGGGCGGGCGCAGCTACGACACGCCGGCGGTGCCGGCCGATGCCTTGGTCATCCACGGCGAGCAGGACGCCAACGTGCCGCTGCAGGCGGTGTTCGACTGGGCGCGGCCGCAGGAGTTGCCCGTGGTGGTGGTGCCGGGCGCCAACCATTTCTTCACCGGCAAGCTGCCGGTATTCCAGCGGGCGGTGGCGGAATACCTCGACCGGCAGGCGCGCACGGCCGCCGCCGGCTGACCGGGCCGCCGCGCCGCGTCAATCCATGGCGGCGTGGGCCACGGTGGCATCGTCGGCGTGGCGGGCGGGCTTGATCAGGAGGATCAGCGGCACCACCAGCAGCGTTGCCACGAACATGACCTTGAAGTCGTTGAGGTATGCGATCATCGTGGCCTGCTGGTTGATCGACTGGTTGAGCAAGGCCAGGTCATGGCGCGAGCCGCTGGCCAGCAGCGACTGCATGGCCGGGTTGTAGATGCTCACGTTGGCGGCCAGGTCTGCGTGCGCGACCTGCGTATTGCGCGTCATCAGGGTCTGGATCACGGAGATGCCGATGCTGCTGCCGATATTGCGCATCAGGCTGTAGGTGGCGGTGCCGTCGGCGCGCAACGCCGGCGCCAGGGTGGAGAAGGTCAGCGCGCTCAGCGGCACGAACACCAGCCCCAGCCCGAAGCCCTGGATGACGCCTGGCCACACGATGTCCGAAACCGACAGCACGATGGTGTACTGCATCATCTGCCACAGCGCGAAGGCCGAGATCAGGAAGCCGCACAGCAGCAGCATGCGCGCGTCGATGCGCTTGAGCAGGCGCCCGGCCAGCAGCATGGCCAGCATGGTGCCGGCGCCGCTCGGCGCGGTCACCAGCCCGGTGGTGGCGACGGGGTAGCCCATCAGGTTCTGCAGCATGGGCGGCAGCAGCGCGCGCGTGGCGTACATCACCGCGCCGATCACGAAGATAAAGCAGGCGCCGGTGGCGAAGTTGCGGTCCTTGAGCAGTTCGTAGCGGAAAAAAGAGAGCTTGCCTGCCGTGGCGGTGTGCGCGACAAAGTACAGGAAGGCCAGCGCCGCCACGATGGCCTCCACGCGGATCTCCATCGAGCCGAACCAGTCGAGCTGTTCGCCGCGGTCCAGCATGGCCTGGAACGCGCCGATGGCCAGCCCCAGCGTGATGAAGCCGAAGGCATCGAACCTGACGCTGCGCGCCGGCTCCCGGTTCGGCAGGAACGACAGCACGCCGAACAGCGCGAAGGCTCCGATCGGCACGTTGATGAAGAATACCCAGCGCCAGTTGTAGCTGTCGGTCAGCCAGCCCCCCAGGGTCGGGCCCAGGATGGGTCCCACCATGACGCCCATGCCCCACACCGCCATGGCCTGTCCCTGCTTCTCGCGCGGGTTGATATCGAGCAGGATCGACTGCGACAGCGGCACCAGCGAGGCACCGAAGATCCCCTGCAGCAGGCGCGATGCGACGATCTGCGCCAGCGTCTCGGAGAGCCCGCACAAGGCCGAGGCCACGGTGAAACCGGCGATCGAGATGGCCAGCAGTCGCTTGACGCTGAGCCGGTCGGAAAGCCAGCCGGTGAGCGGCGTGGCGATCGCGGCGGCGACGATATAGGAAGTGAGGACCCAGGTGATCTCGTCCTGCGAGGCGGACAGGCTGCCCTGCATGTGCGGCAGCGCCACGTTGGCAATGGTGCTGTCGAGCGTCTGGATCAGGGTCGCGGCCATGATTGCGATAGTGATCATGGGCCGGTTGAGCGGCGTCTCGACGCGCGCGGGCACCGCTAGGGAAGACATGGTGGGGGCGGCCTGGCAGGATGATAAGCATGCTTATTATACGGCGGCGCCCCGATGTGGCAAGCGCTTACGTCCTCCCCGCGCACTGAAGGGGCGCCGCGCAGATGTTTGTACAATCGCGCCATGGAAACGAAACTCGAAAAGCGCTTTGGCTTCCTGGTCTCGGACGTTGGCCGCCTGTGCGGCAAGCGTTTCGACGACCTGGCGAAGTCCTCGCTCGACCTGACCCGCGCGCAGTGCCATGCGCTTGCCTACCTGAGCCACTACGGCGAAGTGAACCAGGCGCGGCTGGCGGACCTGCTGGAAGTGGCGCCGATCTCCGCCGGCCGCCTGCTGGACCGCATGGAAGAGGGGGGCTGGATCGAGCGCAAGCCCAATCCCGAAGACCGCCGCGAACGCGTGGTGCGCATGACGGCCAAGGCAGAGATGGCGCTGGACAAGGCGCGCCGCGTCGGCGACGAGGTCGCCGCCGAGGCGCTGGCCGGCCTGAGCGCGCAGGACCGGGACCAGCTGATCAGCCTGCTGCAGCGCGTGCGCATCAACCTGGGGACGATTGTCGACCGGTAAAGGGGGCGCCCGGGGGGGCGGCCGCGCGCGCAGCCACCGCAAGCCGCTCAAGTTCTCCGCCCGGGTGCCGATGATCCGGTTATGCCAAACTCTTCGGACAACCTGATCATGTCGAGCATCACCGCGTTTGCCCCTCAGGTAACGCCTTCCGGATCGACTACCCCCGTCAAGGCCGCAGCGGCCGAAGGCCAGGACACCCAGGCCACGGGCGCATCGGCTTCCGCCGCGGGCGGCCACATCTCCGGCCCGGCCGGGCTGGGGGGCGCCAGTGCCAGCGGCGCCAGCAGCGACAGCAGCAGCGGCGAGTCCGACACCGTCAAGGAACTGAAGAAGCAGATCGCCCAGTTGCAGAAGCAACTGGCCGAAGAACTGCGCCAGCTCAAGGCAGTCGAGGCCAGCAAGATGGACCGCGAGGCCAAGACCGCCGCCGTGGGCAACCTCCAGGCCCAGGTCGCCCAGACCTCGGCGTCGCTGCAGACGGCCATGAACGCACTGACCCGGACCCTGCTGGCCGAGAACGGCAACACCTCGGGCTCGATGCTGAATACCACGGCGTAATACCCGCGCCTGCCAGTGCCTGGCGTCCGGCCGCGGGCCGCGCCGGGTCCGCGCCAGGCCTGCGCCAAGCTTGTGCCAGTTCCGGCCGCGGCTCAGCCCGCGAAGTACTCGTGCAAGGACTGCACCGCCACCGCTCCCTCGCCAACCGCGGCGGCAACGCGCTTCACGGAGCCGGCGCGCACGTCGCCAACGGCGAAGATGCCCGGATGGCTTGTCTCCATGGGCTGCGGAGGCCGCTCGAGCCGCCAGAGGGAGGGCGGCACCTGCGAGCCCGTGAGGACGAAGGCCTTCTCGTCCAGCGCCACGCAATCGCCCAGCCACGCCGTACAAGGATCCGCGCCAAGGAACAGGAACACGTGCTCGATGTCCAGCAGCACGGGGTCCTTGCCCCGCGTCACGCACCGCACCTGCCGCAGCCTGGAGTCGCCGATCAGGTCGACGATCTCGGTCTCCGTATGCAGCGTGATGTTGCCGGCGGCTTCGATCCGCTGGATCAGGTAACGCGACATGCTCGCCGCGAGGCCCTTGGCGCGGACCATGACGTGGACGTGGCGCGAGTGTCCCGAGAGGAATACCGCCGCCTGCCCCGCCGAATTCCCGCCACCGACGACGATCACCGCGTCGTCGGAGCAGTAGGTCGCCTCCATGAACGAGGCGTTGTAATAGATCCCCCTTCCTTCGAATTGCGCCAGGTTCTTCAGGGGCGGCTTGCGATACCTCGCGCCCGTGGCGATCACCACCGCGCGCGCGTGAATATCCTCCCCGTTGTCGAGCCGCATGTCGAACGCGGCTTCACCATCGCAGCGCAGCGCTTCCACCTGCACCGGCACGGCCACCTCGACGCCGAATTTCCGCGCCTGCGACAAGCCGCGCCCCGCCAGCGCCCGCCCCGAGATGCCTGTCGGAAAACCGAAGTAGTTCTCGATCTTGGAACTCGTGCCCGCCTGGCCGCCGGGCGCCTTGGCGTCCAGCACGATGACCCGCAGGCCTTCGGACGCGCCATACACCGCGGCGGCCAGGCCGGCGGGGCCCGCGCCGACCACCGCAAGGTCGAAGTGCCTTCCGTGCAGTGCGTCCGGGCTTGAGCCGATCGCGTCGGCCAGCTCGCGGTTGCTCGGATTTCGCAAGACCTCGCCGCGCGGCGTGATGACGGCGGGAATATCCTCGGCGCGGACACTGAACCGGCGCATCAGGTCCTTTGCTTCCTCATGCACTTCGATGTCGAAGTAAGCCGCCGGCTGGCCGTTTCTCGCAAGGAACTCGCGCAGGCGAAGCACGTTGGGACACTGCCGCGAGCCAATCACGATCACGCCGCCACCTGCTTCATCGTCGATGAAGGCGACGCGCCGCAGGATGAACGCGCGCATGACAATCTCGCTGAGGTCGGCTTCGGAAATGACCAGCGTACGCATTGCCTCGGCCTCGATGACGAGCATCTCGCTGTCGCGGTCGGCCTTGACGGTAGCGACCGCGCCTCGCCCGACCAGCGAACCGATATCGCCCGAGAACATGCCGGGGCCGTGCTTGCCGACGACGTGCGAGCCGAGGGCGGTACTGCGTTCGACCTGGACGCCGCCGGAGAGCACGACGAAGGTCCTGACATGGCGGTCGCCCTGCCGGAACAGCACCTCGCCGGCGGGAATGTGGCGCCGCTCTCCATAGCGGCTCATCAGTTGCAGCTGCGCCTGGCTCAGTAGCGGATAGAGCTGGTGCTGGCGGCTGGCGAGTGGCGACGGTGGCAAGTCTTTCGGATCGGCCTTATTCATCACGTCCCCCTCATCCGTCCCGGCGCGCAGCCGTGCGGCCGCGAATCGCGCAGCCCCGAAAGCCGCGGGAGCGACTCCGGCCAGCGCATGCATGGCTCAGACAATATTAGCAGCGTTCTCGCATGGCGAAAGTGCCTGAGGGTGCCCTCGGATCTCGCCGCGCGATCCGCCGTGGCGCATGGCGCTAGCCGGCCTGGCGCCGCGTGCGCCTTGTGGGGCTGGCGGCGCCCGCAACGCCCGCCAGCTGCGACAGCGAATGCTCGGCACCGCGGCTGGCATCGGCCACGAAGTCAATGAAGCGCCTGACCCGTACGGGGATGTGGCTGCGATGCGGGTAGTACATGTAGAGGCCCACATTATTGCTGCTGAAGCGCGACAGCACCGGGACGAGCCTGCCGGTCCCGAGGTCCTCGTGCACCATGTAGGCCGAGAGCTGACCGATCCCGATGCCGGCCCGCACCGCCTCGACCTCCGTCTCGACGTCGTTGAAGGTGGCCACGGCGGGGAATTCCTGGTACACGAGATTGCCGTCCACCTGCAGCTCCCATGGCACCATGCGGCCCGTGACGGGGCGCCTGAACCCTGTGCACTGGTGGTTGGCGAGGTCTTCCAGGCTACCCGGCTCGCCATGCTTTTCCAGGTAGGYCGGGGCGGCACAGATCAGCAGCGGCAGGTCGCACAGCCGCCGGGCCACGAGATTCTGGCCGGGGCTCGTGCCGGCGCGAAATCCGATATCGATCCGTGACTCGACCAGGTCAGTGAACAGGTCGCTCAAGACGATATCGAAGGTGATCCCGGGGTACTGTTCGCGGAATGCCCTGATCAGCGGCACCAGCACGCGGGCGCCAATGGAAGGCGGCGCCGTGAGACGGATCATTCCGTCGTCTTCGCTCTTGCTGCTGCGCACCTGTCCGAGCGCCTCGTCGAGCTGACGCATGCCGGGCTCCGCGAGCTCGAATAGCCGGGCACCCTCGGTGGACAGGCTCATCTTGCGCGTGGTCCGGTGAAAAAGCCGCACGCCCAGTTCTTCCTCCAGGGTGCGAATCGCCTTGCTGACGGCTTGCGGTGTGACGCCGGCCTCCACTGCCGCCTGGTTGAAGCTCTTCGCCCGCACGACGCCAAGAAAGAGAGTGAGTGCCCGGGCCTTGTCCATGATTTGCAACCAGCGGTTGGGAATGAAGCAATGATGGTACGCCTGGCGCAATGGACGCGCCAAACCGATGGCAGCCGGAAGCATCGCGCGCGCCGGCGTGGCGCGCGGTGTCAGATCAATTGCCGGAGTTGTCCCGCTGCTGCTTCCAGCTGATGTCTCAGCAATCTCAGCAGGCAATACATGCCGTAGGCTTCTTCGGATTTCTCGCTTTGCATCTCCGCCAGCGTCATCACGCTGTCCAGCCCCGCGCGGACGCTATCGAGTTCGGCGCAACCGTTGGTCACGCGCTGGCGGATATCCGCGCCCAATACCTCGATCAGGGCAGCCACTTCGGGGACGCGGGGATTGGGCTTGGTGCCGGCGGCGATGGCTGCATCGATCAGTTCCGCGATCAGCTCGCTGTGCTGGCTGATGACGGGCCCGGACAGCAGCGGCGCACTGGCGGCGGCAGCGGTGGCGGGCTTGGAGCTGTTGCGGGCGTTGTGGCGCAATGGTGCCTCCTGGGATAGGGAGGGCCGCTTGCGCTTGTTCCCATGCAAGGGAAGCGGGCCCGGAAAAACTGCCTGGCGATGCTACGCCGTTTCCCCGCTGCTTTGGCGCAGCTTCTGTGTTGTTGCCGCGCCGTTCTTGCGCCGTTCCTGCGCCGTTCTTGCGCCATTCTTGCGCCGTCCCGCACTCCCCGGCACTGCTTCGTGCGATTTGCAGGCAACCCGATCCTGCGATTCTTGACGATCGGGGTGGGGGTGTCAAGCTGATGCCATGTCGGTTTTGTGACGTTTCTGTTGCGGGTCGCGCGGTGGTTGCGGGGGGACGCGCAGCGTCGATGCCGGCAGCGCCGACGGTCGATCCATCACCTATTCTTGTAGATCGCACGCCAACGACAGGACACCCAAATGGTCACCCCGACACCCCAACAAATCCCCGCCACCCTCATCCCCGGCGACGGCATCGGCCCCGAAGTCGTGGAGGCCACCGTCAAGCTGCTCGATGCCCTGGGCGCGCCGTTTTCCTGGGACGTGCAGCAGGCCGGCATGGCGGGCATCGCGCAGGGTGGCGACCCGCTGCCGGAGGCGACGCTGGAGAGCATCCGCCGCACCGGCCTGGCGCTCAAGGGGCCGCTGACCACGCCGGTGGGCGGCGGCTTCCGCTCGGTCAACGTGCGGCTGCGCGAGGCGTTCAACCTCTACGCCAATGTGCGGCCCGCGCGCACGCTGGTGCCGGGGCGCTTCGAGGATATCGACCTGGTGCTGGTACGCGAGAACGTGGGCGGTTTCTACGTGGCGCACGACTACTACATCGGCGTGGGAGACGATCCGCATGCCGTGGCGGTCTCCACCGGCACCAACACGCGCGATGCCTGCCGGCGCATTGCCCGCTTCGCCTTTGAGTACGCGGTGAAGAACCAGCGCAAGAGGATCACCGTGGTGCACAAGGCCAATAT
Organism: Cupriavidus sp. 2TAF22; assembly: GCF_052115045.1. Lineage (NCBI taxonomy): Bacteria > Pseudomonadati > Pseudomonadota > Betaproteobacteria > Burkholderiales > Burkholderiaceae > Cupriavidus > Cupriavidus sp. 2TAF22. Next base: position 196,795 of record NZ_JBFRFX010000009.1, on the reverse strand, counting down.
CCTCAAGGCGCTGACCGGGATTTTCCTGGAGGCCGCGCGCGAGGTGGCGCAGGACTATGCCGGCCGCGTCGAGATGGACGACCGCATCGTGGATGCCTGCGCGATGCAGCTCGTGCTCGATCCCTGGCAGTTCGACATGCTGCTGTGTACCAACCTGTTCGGCGATATCCTGTCCGACCAGATCGCCGGGCTGGTAGGCGGCCTGGGCATGGCGCCGGGCGCGAACATCGGCGACGCCGCCGCCATCTTCGAAGCGGTGCACGGCTCGGCGCCGGATATCGCCGGCAAAGGCATCGCCAACCCGATCTCGCTGATGCTGGCCGCCGGACTGATGCTCGAGCATGTGGGCCGGCAGGACCTGGCGGTCCGGCTGCGCGGCGCGATCGACCAGGCGCTCAACCAGGACCAGGTCAGGACCGGCGACCTGAAGGGATCGGCCTCGACCCTGCAGTTCACCGAAGCGGTGGTGAAGCGCCTGGGCTGAGTCCACGCGCCGGACCCGCCAGCGCGCCGATACGTGCGTCAGGCCAGCAGCCTTGCCTCGGTCAGCTGTTGCAGCGTGTCGAGGCTCATGCCTTCGGCCATCGCTTCGACCTGCAGGCCATCCGGCGTGACACGCATCACCGCCAGGTCCGTGTAGATGCGCTTCACCACGCCGTGCGCGGTCAGCGGCAGGCTGCAGCGGTGCCTCAGGCGCGGGCGGCCTTCGCGCGTGGTGTGTTCCATCAGCACCCACACCTCGCGCGCGCCGTAGGCAAGCTCCATGGCGCCGCCCACCGCGGGCGGGGTGTTCGGGTCGGCGCGGGTCCAGTTGGCGAGATCGCCGTTCTCGGCGACCTCATACGCGCCGAGGATGGCCAGGTCCAGATGGCCGCCGCGCATCATGGCGAAGCTCAGCGCGGAATCGAAGATCGCCGCGCCCGGGCGCAGCGTCACCGGCTGCTTGCTGGCATTGACGAGTTCCGGATTCTCCTGCCCGGCCGGCGGCCTCGGGCCCAGGTGGAGGATGCCGTTCTCGCTGTGCAGGAAAACCTCGCGGCCGGGCGGGATCATGTCGCCCACCTGCACCGGCAGGCCGATGCCGAGGTTCACGTAGGCCCCGGCGGGAATGTCCTGTGCCGCGCGCTGCGCGACCTGTTCACGGGTCCACCGCATCATTGCGCGCTCCCATTTTGCGTTGCCGCTGCCGTGACGACCACCCGGTGCACGAAGATGCCGGGTGTCACGATCCGTTCCGGGTCCAGGGCGCCGGCCTCGACCATGCCGTCGACCTCGGCCACCACCACGCGCGCGGCCGTGGCCATCACGGGATTGAAGTTGCGCCCGGCCAGTTGATAGTCCAGGTTGCCGAGGCGGTCGGCGTGCCGGCCGCGGATCAGCGCGAAGTCGGCATGCAAGGGCAGCTCCAGCACATGCTGCACGCCCTTGATCTCGCGCGTGTCCTTGCCTTCTGCCAGGATGGTGCCGGCGGTGATGGGGCAGTAGAAGCCGCCCAGACCGGCGCCCGCGCAGCGGATGCGCTCCACCAGCGTGCCCTGGGCCACCAGTTCGAGTTCGATCTCGCCGCGCCGGTAGGCGTCGCGGAAGGCGGTGGCGCCCGCGGTCAGCGGGTAGGAGCAGACCAGCTTGCGCACGCGGCCCGCCTCGATCAGGCTGGCCACGCCCTCGCCGTCGTAGCCGGCATTGTTGGATATCACCGTGAGGTCGCGCGCGCCGTGCGCCAGCACCGCGCCGATCAGGCCACCCGGCAGTCCGGCGCTGCCGAAGCCGCCCACCATCACCGTGGCGCCGTCGTGCAGCCCGTGCAGGGCCTCGCCGCAGCTGCCCACCTGTTTGTTCACCAGTCCCATGCGAGGCTTGCTCCCCATCCGTGCCGCGGCACTCCATGCCGCCAAGGCAGCATCATGCGTCGGGGAGCAGCATAGGTTCAAGTATCGCTTGCTTAATTTTTGATAAGCTAGACTTATGATCATGACGAACTCCGGTGATCCGGAAAAGACGGCGCCAATGAACCTGGAACTCCGCCATTACCGCTATTTCGTCGCGCTGGCCGAAGAACTGCACTTCGGGCGGGCGGCGGAGCGGCTCGGCATTTCGCAGCCGGCGCTGAGCCAGCAGTTCCGCTGGATCGAGCAGGAGGCGGGCGCGCCCCTGCTCTCGCGCAACAAGCGACGCCTGGCGCTGACCGAGGTCGGCACGGTGTTCTACGAGGAGGCCGCCGGCATCCTGCGGCAGGTACGCCAGGCCGAGCTGGCCACCGCCAGCGCCAGCCGGGGCGATGTCGGCAGCGTGTCGATCGGCTACGTGGCATCGGCCGCGTTGTCTGGCCTGCTGCCGGGCCTGGTCCATCGTTTCCGCCAGGAGTATCCCGGCGTCGGCATGTCGATGCGCGAGACCGACGTGCCGGCGCAGCTCGAAGCCGTGGCGCGCGGCGAGCTCGATATCGGCTTCGTGCGGCCGCCGCTGCGCTCCCTGCCGGAAGGCGTGGCGCTGCTCGACATCGCGGCCGAACCGGTGGTGCTGGCCATGCACGCCACCCACCCGCTGGCGCGGCGCGCGCGCATCGACGTGGCGCTGCTGCGCGACGAGACCTTCATTTGCACGCACACGGAACACGGCACCGGCTTCTACGCCATTACGCTGGCCATCTGCGGCCAGGCCGGCTTCCAGCCGCGCGTGGAGGCGCTGTCGCGGCAGATGGCGACCATCATCAGCATGGTGGCGGCGGGCTTCGGCGTGGCGTTCATCCCGGCCTCCATGCGCGCGTTCGCGCCGCCGGACGTGGTATTCAAGCCGCTCGCGCGCAACGATGTGCTGTCCCACCTGGCGGTGATCCATCGCCGCAACGAGCGCTCCCCCGCGGTGCTGCGGCTGCTGGAGCGGTGCCGGCAGCTCAAAGGCCGGCGCCAGAAATGAAAACGGGCCGGGCGGGGTGATCTCCCGCCCGGCCCGCCGCCACGCGCAGCGGGGCTTACGCCTTGAGCTGCTCGCGGATCGGCAGCGCGCGGATGCGCTTGCCGGTGGCCGCGAAGATGGCGTTGCACAGCGCCGGCGCGATGACCGGCACCGCGGGCTCGCCGACGCCGCCGAGCGGCGCGTCGAAGCTGCCCGGCACCAGGTGCACGTGGATGGCGCGCGGTGCGGCCGGGGCGCGCATCACTTCGTACTGGTGGAAGTTGTCCTGCTGGGCACGTCCATCCTTGAAGGTGATCTCGCCCGTGGTGGCGAGGCTGATGCCCATGATGCAGGCGCCTTCGACCTGCGAGCGGATGCGGTCCGGGTTGATCTGCGCGCCGCAATCCACCGCCATATCGATGCGCGGCACGCTGATGCCGCCATCATCGCTCACCGCCACCTCGATCACCGCCGCAACATAGGTCACGAAGCTGTAGCAAACCGCCAGGCCGAGGCCGCGGCCCTTGGGCAGCTTCCTGCCCCAGCCGGCTTCGCGCGTGGCCAGTTCGATCACGTTGCGCAGCCGGGCAGTATCGAGCGGATACTGCTGCGGCGACTCGCCGTAGTTCCACGTATCGGACAGTTGCGTCGGGTCGACCTTGCGGTCCGGTCCCAGCAGCGCGAGCAGGTAGTCGCGGTGATCGCGCCCGGCCGCGGCGGCCAGTTCGGCCGCGAACGACTGCACGGCGAACGCGTGCGGCACGTTGGATACCGAACGGAACCAGCCGATGCGCGTGTGCGCCTCCACCTCAGGGTTCTCCACGCGCACGTTGGGGATGTCGAAGGGCATGTTGACGGCCGACATGCCGAGCTCGAACGCCGCTTCGTTCCTGGCGCCGGCAGCGAAGATCGAGGCGATGGTGGAAGCCGCGGTGCGGTGCAGCCAGGCCTGCGCGCGGCCGTCGGCGGACAGCATGGCTTCCATGTGCTCGACGGAGACGGTGTGGAAGTAATCGTGGTGCAGGTCGTCGTCGCGCGTCCACGTGACCTTGACCGGCTTGCCGTCCATGGCCTTCGACAGCAGCGCGGCTTCAGCGGCGAAGTCCGGCTTGGACTTGCGGCCGAAGCCGCCGCCCAGCAGCGTCACGTGCACGGTGACGTCCTCGGGTTTGAGGCCGAGATGCCCGGCCACGGTCTCGCGCGTGGCCTGCGGTGCCTGCACGGAGGTCCATACCTCGCACTTGCCGCCTGCGATGCGCGCGGTGGCCACCGGCGGCTCCATGGTGGCATGGGCCAGATGCGGCAGGTAGTACTGCGCCGTGACGTGTTTGCCGGGGCCGGCCAGCGCGGCCATGGCGTCGCCCTGGTTGCGCACGACCTTGCCGGGCTGGCTGGCGGCTTTTTCCATGGTGGCGCGGAAAGCAGCGGACTCATAGCTGGCGTTGGGGCCGTCGTTCCACTGGATCTTGAGCGCCTCGCGGCCCTTGATGGCCGACCAGGTATTGGTGGCGATCACCGCCACGCCGCCGAGCGGGTGGAACAGCGCGGGCGCGGGGCTGCCGGCGATTTCCAGCACCTTGACCACGCCGGGCACCTTCATCGCCTGCGCGGCATCGAAGCTGGCGACCTTGCCACCGAACACCGGCGGGCGCGCCACCACGGCGTAGAGCATGCCGTCCAGGCGCACGTCGATGCCATATTGCGCGCGGCCAGTGGCGATGTCATGCCCGTCGATGCTGCGCGTGCTGTCCTTGCCGATATAGCGGAACTGCGCGGGGTCCTTGAGCTTGAGGCTGGCGGGTGCCGGCACCGGCAGGCGCGCGGCGTCCTTCGCCAGCGCGCCGTAGCCCAGGCTCCTGCCGCTCGCGGCGTGCACCACCGCATGGTTGCGCGCCTGCACCTCGCTCACCGGCACGCCCCAGCGCGCCGCCGCGGCGGTTTCCAGCATGGCGCGGGCACTTGCGCCCACGTGCCGCATCGGCTCGAAGAAATGCCGCACGCTGCGCGAGCCGTCGGTGTTCTGGCTGCCGTAGCGCGCTTCGTCGCCGGGCGCCTGCACCACGCGCACCCGGGCCCAGTCGGCCTCGAGTTCGTCGGCCACCACCATCGGCAGGCTGGTGCGCACGCCCTGGCCCATCTCGGAGCGGTGGCAGACGATGGAGACCTGGCCGTCCTCGCCGATGGACAGGAACACCAGCGGGCTGTCCACCGCGCCGCCGGGCATGCCGTCGCGACCGTATTTCTTGGGTTCGTCGGCGGCCAGCACGACGCCGTCCAGGCCCACCGTGAGCGTCAGCCCGGCGATGGCGCCCATGCCCTTGAGCCAGCGGCGGCGCGCTGCCGATTGCGGGCTGCCGTCCGCGGCCGTCGTGAGTGCGTCGCGGGCGTTCATTTGGCGCTCCGCTTGCCGGCGGTGCCGGTGGCCTTGCCACCGGCCTTGGCGCCCGCCACATTGGACTTGGCCACGTGCTGGATGGCCGCGCGAATGCGGGTATAGGTGCCGCAGCGACAGATATTGCCGCTCATGGCGCCGTCGATATCGGCTTCGGTCGGGTGGGGGTTGGCGTGGAGCAGTGCCGTGGCGGACATCAGCTGGCCCGCCTGGCAGTAGCCGCACTGTGGCACGCCGAATTCCTCCCAGGCCGCCTGCAGCGCCTGGCCGGTCTTGTCCGCCGACAGGCCCTCGATGGTGGTGATCTTCTTGCCTGCGACCGCCGAGATCGGCGTCACGCACGAGCGGATGGGCTGCCCGTCCAGGTGCATGGTGCAGGCGCCGCACAGCGCCATGCCGCAGCCGAACTTGGTGCCGGTCATGCCGAGGTGGTCGCGCACCGCCCATAGCAGGGGGGCGTCGTCCGGCAGGTCGATCGAATGCGGCTTGCCGTTGATCGTGATTGTTCTCATCGTCTTGTGGGGAGTGGTCCAGCGGAGGAAGGACGGCCAGCGCGCATCGGCATGCGGGCCGCTGCGGCAACGTGGCGCAATGCGCATTGTGACGCCGGCGGGGATGGGGCGGGAATGACGCCGTCGGGATTTGTCAATTCCGGAAAACGGAATAAAGGCGCCAGGCCATCGCAAGGGGGGGCGAAAGCAGGAGCACTGGCCAGCATCGGCGCGCGCCGGCCTGCGCCGGTCGTCGCGCTATTTTAGTTAGAGATCAAACTTTTTATTGACAAGGGCTGCCAAGGTGCTACGATTGCTTCATGTAGTTCGATATCTAAGTATTTTTTGTGGGATACCACGCGAACCTGCCGGATCAACCGGAACCTGGAGCCAAGCATGTACGACACTTTTGCAACCGACAAGCTGATTGACCTGTGGCTGACCGAAGACATCGGCATCTGCGACCTGACCGTCCAGACCATGATCGAGAAGGACGAGACAGGTTCGTTCTATATGAACGCACGTGAACCGATGCTGATTGCCGGCGTGGACGTGGCCGCGCGCGTGTTCAAGCGCTATGACCCCGAACTGCATGTCGACGTACGCGTCGCCGACGGCGACAAGGTCGGCAAGGGCGCCATCCTGATCGCGGTGAGCGGCTCCGCGCGCAGCGTGCTGACCGCGGAGCGCACGGCGCTGAACATCATGCAGCGGCTCTGCGGCATCGCCAACCAGACGGCTCGCTACGTGGAAGCGATCGCCGGCACCAAGGCGCGCCTGATCGACAGCCGCAAGACAACCCCGGGGCTGCGGGCGCTGGAAAAGCACGCGGTCACCTGCGGAGGCGGGCTGAATCACCGGCTTAGCCTGGACAATGGCGTGATGATCAAGGACAACCATATTGCCGTTTGCGGCAGCATTGCCGCGGCCGTGGCGCGCGCGCGGCGGCAGTTGCCGGTGCTGACCAGGCTCGAGGTCGAATGCGACCGGCTCGATCAGGTGCGCGAGGCGCTCGACGCGGGCGTGGATGTGATCATGCTCGACAATATGTCGGTGCCCGACATGCGCGAGGCGGTGGCCTTCGTCGACGGGCGGATCAAGGTCGAAGCGTCAGGTGGCATTCGCCTCGAAACGATCCGCCCGATCGCCGAGACCGGCGTCGACTACATCTCCACCAGCAAGATCACCCAATCGGCACCTGCGGTGGACATCGGTCTGGACGACGCGGTGTAAGCGGGCAGGGCAACACGTCAGGTCACTCCTGCATCGCCGGCCAGAAGTCTGCCGACCGGTCATGTTGGTTGCGCGAGGCAAGTCCTCGCGCTTTTTTTCGCGCGCTCCCGGCGCGTACCCCGCGCAGACGGCGGGCGCTTGTCTCCGGCGGGCCTCAGAGGCTTGCCAGCAGGCGGCCCAGTTCTTGCGTGGATGGCACGCGGCGGCCAGTGCCTTCCGCTTCGGTCTCGTCCTGCGCCAGGTTGCGGATGACGGCCATCAGCACCTTGCGCGCCGCGGCCACTTCCGCGGCCGACACGCCCTGGATGGCGATGTCGTTGACTTCCTCCGCCAGCGGCACCAGCTTGCGCTCGAGCGCCTTGCCCGACCGCGTCAGGAAAACGTGGATGTTTTTCTTGTTGCCGGGGAGGTGCGTGCGTTCGACATAGCCCAGGGCCTCGAGTGCCTTGACGGCGGTGAACGTGGTCGGCTCGGTGACGCCGGCGAGATCGCTCAGCTCGCGTTGCGACAGCCCGTCGTTGGTCCACAGGATGCGCAAGATCACCCAGTGCCCATACGACACCTGGTGTTCGGCCAGCCGCATTTGCAGGGCACGGATGAATGCGCGCGCCCCATCCTTGACAAGGTGAGCCAGGCGCTCGCTGGCAAGCTCCTCTTCCTTCGGGGCTGCCTGGGGTGCTTTCGCTTTCGTGGTTGCCATGTTGACGGTCTTCGATTCCGATTGCGGCGCCTGCGAAGCGCCGCGCCTGTATCTCCGAATGATATCGCGTCGGCCCCCGAAGTGCCGCGACGCGGGCGTGGCGCTGCGGACCGTCCGCTTTCACTAATGTAGTGCTCACTACATCAGTGCGGCGTGCGCAGGGCCGGCGCCGGCATGCACCCGCACAGGGATTTCGCCTGGCGCCGGAGACGGAAATTCCTCCGGTTCCTTGTGCACAAAGGCTTTCCGGCATTGGCCCGGCTCTTGCATATTCTTAGATGTCGAACTTATCTTGACAACGCGATGACAGCTGCTAGCATAGCTAGTACTTCGATATCTAAGCAAAATTGCGCGATGCCGCAAAGGACGACAAATGAGAAGCGAGGACTTCAGCACCATCTCGACGGCGCCGCTAGGCAAGCCCGTGGCCGCCGGCACGTTCTTTCTCGTGGTGGGACCCAGCGGGGCGGGCAAGGACTCCTTGATGGACGGCGCGCGTGCGGCACTGGCGGGCGATGCGCGCTATGTCTTCGCGCGCCGGGTGATCACGCGCGCTGCAGGTGCGCCAGGCGAGGACCACGAGGGCGTCGATGAGTGCGAGTTCGCCGCCCGCGAGGCAGCCGGCGAGTTCCTGATGACCTGGCAGGCGCATGGCCTGCGATACGGCTTGCCGGCAGCGACCTTGCGCGAGCTGGAGTGCGGACGCCACGTGGTAGCCAACGGTTCGCGCAGCGTGGTGGCGGCGCTGGCGCAGCGCATGCGGAATTTCATGGTGATCCACGTGACGGCGCCGGCTGCCGTGCTGGCGCAACGCATCGCTGCGCGGGGCCGCGAATCCGGCGACGCGGTGCGGCGCCGGCTGGAGCGCGCGCCCGATCCCATGCCGGCCGGCGTGCCATGCGTTTCGGTGTGCAATGACGGCACGCTCGAAGCCGGCGTCATGCATTTCGTGCACGCATTGCGCTCGACGGCCATTGCGCTGGCCCTGCGGCCGGTGCCGGTCTCGGCCGAAGGCGCGCATATCGCCTACGTTTCCCCCGCTGTTGCCGACGCCGTTCGCCACGCGCGCGTGGCCGTGCGCGCCGGCGGCCTGGAGTTGCCCGCCGCCTTGCATGTACTGGACAGCGCGGCGCTGCTGGGCGACCACGAAGTGGGACTGTCAGGCCCGCTGCGCGAGCGGCTGGGCGCGGTGGCGGGCGCCACCGTGCGCGTGCGTCGCCTGCCGGAGCCGGCCAGCCGCGCATCGCTGCGTGCCAAGCTGCGGGGCGAGCCGCTCGACGAAGCGGGCTTCGAGGCGGTGCTGCGCGACGCGGTGGAAGGGCGCTATACCGAGCTGGAACTGACGGCGTTCCTGGTGGCCGCCTCGCGCCAGCTCTCCGATGCGGAAGTGGTGGCGGTGGCGCGGGCGCGCACGCGCTTTTCGCGCCGCATCGACTGGAGCGAGCCCATTGTGGTGGACAAGCATTCGATGGGGGGCGTGCCCGGCAGCCGCATCACGCTGATCGTCGTGCCGATCGTGGCCGCGCACGGGCTGGCGATGCCAAAGACATCCTCGCGGGCCATCACTTCGGCGTCCGGCACGGCCGATGCGATGGAGACGCTGGCGCAGGTGGACCTGGACTTCGAGGGCGTACGCCGCTGCGTGGCGCAGGCGCGTGCCTGCATCGCCTGGAATGGCCGGCTCAACCACTCACCGGTCGACGATGTGATGAATGCCATCACGCGCCCGCTCGGCCTCGATACCAACCGGTGGTCCGTCGCCTCGATCCTTTCCAAGAAGTACACGGCCGGCTCGACGCACGTGATCGTCGACCTGCCCTACGGCCCGCAGGCCAAGCTGGCGAGCGAGGCCGAGGCGCGCGAGCTGGCGGCCCTGTTCGAGGTGGTGGGCCAAGGCCTGGGCATGCATGTGCGTGCCTTTGCCACAGACGGCAGCAAGCCCATTGGCCGTGGCGTGGGGCCGGCGCTCGAGGTGCGCGACGTGCGCCTCGTCCTGGACGGCGATGCGCGTGCGCCCGCCGACCTGCGCGACAAGGCACTTTTCTTCGCTGGCGAGATCCTGGCCTTCGACCCCGCCATCGGCACAGCCGCGGCGGGCCGCCAGCGTGCCGCACAACTGCTGGCCTCGGGTGCCGCCCGCGCCGCGCTCGATGCCATCGTGGCGGCCCAGGGCGCGAAGCCGGTGGCGGACAAACCAGCCGCGCACGTGCACGAGGTGGTCGCGCAGAGCGCCGGCGTGGTCACGCAGATCGACGGATTCGCCATTTCCGGCATTGCCCGCAGCGCCGGCGCGCCGCGCTGCCCCGGCGCCGGCGTGGACCTGCTGTGCGCGGTGGGCGAGCGCGTTGTGCCGGGGCAGGCGCTGTTGCGCATCCACGCCGGCAATGCCGCAGACCTGGAAGCGGCGCGCGAGGCATGTGCGCTGCTTCGCGCAGGCGGTGCCCGCGCCATGCCGCCTGCCATCAGCGTCGTTCCCGGTTAGCCGGCGCGCCGGCGCATTGCACTATCATTTCCTTCAACTGTCGAGGCTTCACAATGACCCCTGTATCTGTGGTTCGCAGTATCGTCTCTCTATCCCTGCTGGGCGCGGCGTTGCTCGGCATGCCCGCGCTGGCCAGCGCCAGCATCGCCAAGGATTTTCCCCAGAAGCCGATCCGGCTGGTTGTGACCTTCCCGGCTGGCGGGGGAACCGACATCCTGGCCCGCGTGATCGGGGCCGAGGTCGCGCACAGCCTCGGCCAGCCGGTGGTGGTGGACAACCGACCCGGCGCGAGCGGCAATATCGGCGCGGAGTTCGTTGCCAAGAGCGCGTCCGATGGCTATACCTTGCTCGCGGTCAACAGTAGTTTCGCGATCAATCCCGCCGTTTTTCGCAATCTTCCGTTCGATCCGGGCAAGGACTTCAGCGCGGTGATTTCCATGGCCTCGGTGCCGTCCGTGATCGCCGTGCCGGTCGGCTCGAAGATCCAGACGTTCGGCGACCTGCTGAGCGCCGCGCGCTCGGCCCGGCCTCCCAGCTATGCGTCCTGCGGCAACGGCACGCCGCAGCACCTGGCGGGTGAGTTGCTGAAGATCTCCGCCAAGGTCGATATGCTGCACATCCCGTACAAGGGTTGCGCGCCGGCGCTTGCCGATGTGCTGGGAGGGCAGGCCGACATCAGTATCAATACGCTGGCCAATACCGTGCCGTACCTGAAGAGCCATAAGCTGCGCGCGCTGGCCGTGACTTCCCGCAGCCGCTCGCCGCTCTTGCCCGAAGTGCCATCGGTCAGCGAACTGGGCGTCGCCGGCTACGATGTCGATCAGTGGTTCGGCATCCTCGCCCCGGCGAATACGCCGCCGGAGATCGTGCAGAAGCTGAACCAGGCCATCGCCCGCGCCGTCGCCAAGCCGGAGATCAAGGCCAATCTCGCCCAACTCGGCTTTGCCACCGCAAACAGCACCCCCGCCGAGTTCCAGAAGGTCGTCGCCAGCGACATCGAACGCTGGAAGAAGCTCGCCGCGCAGATCGGCCTCCGGGTCGACTGACCCGGCGCAGGCAACCGGTCCGCGCCGGGAGCCAGCCCCAGTTCCATTCCGTAGTCATTCCCCTCCAGTCACGGACGCCGCCGGCCCCGTGTGCCCGCTTGCGCCCAGGCCTGGCACGTGTTCGCACGCGCCGGGCCGGGGGCAGGCGCGGCATGAGGGAGGCAAGCAACACGAACAGAACAATCCATGAGAGCAATGTCAGCGAAAACGGCAACGACCCGCTTCGAATCCGCCACGGAGCGCGCCATGCATGCCCGGCTAGCACGTGCTGCCATCGGCCTGCTTGCGGCCGCCTGTGCGCCTGCCTGGGCGCAATCGAGCCTTGTGCTCTATGGCGTGGCCGATGTCGGCGTGGAGTACCTCAGCCATGCCGACGCCAGCGGGCACGCATTGACGCGCATGGCTTCGGGCAACCTATCCGGGTCGCGCTGGGGCATGCGCGGAACGGAGGATCTGGGCAGCGGAGTCAGTGCGTTGTTCGTGCTCGAGAGTGGCTTCGACATCGACGCAGGCACCTTGGGCCAGGCTGGCCGGCTGTTCGGGCGGCAGGCATTCACCGGCCTTGCCACGCCGTACGGACGACTCACCGCGGGCCACCAGAACAACCTGCTTTACGACATCCTGATCAACTACGACGCCATGGCCATCGCGCCGCGCTACTCCGCGTTCCTGATGGATACCTCGCTTGCCGGCCGCTACGACAATGCGGCCAAGTATGTGGCGAAGTTCGGCGGACTCAGCGCCAGCGCGATGTATTCCTTCGCGCGCGGCACAACGGTGGGAAGCGGCGCGACGGGCACCATCGCCGGCGAGACCCCGGGCGATGCCAGGAGCGACCGCGCTTTCAGCGGCGCGCTGGAATACGACGCCGGCAACGCGGCGGCCGCGCTGATCTACGACCAGCAGCAGGGCACGGCCGGGATCGCCGGCCAGAGCCCCGCCCAGCGGGACCGGCGCATCGCTCTCGCCGCGAACCTCACGCTGGCCAAGGCGAAGCTGTTCGCCGGCTACCGCTGGTTGAGCGGCGACATCGGCGCGACCGCGACGGTGCCCGCGCGGCGCAACAACCTGTTCTGGCTTGGCGCAAGCTATGCCCTCACGCCGGCGCTCACGCTGAGCACCTCCGCCTATGTGACGGACGACCGTCGCTCCGGCCAGGACCCCTGGAGCCTGGTGGGCAACCTCGACTACGCGTTCTCCCGGCGCACCGATGCCTACCTGACGGTGGGTTACGTGAAAAACAAGGACGGCTCGCGGGTGGGGCTCAACGGGCCGCAGACCAGCATCGGGCCAGGCATGAGCCAGTTCGGCGCGGTAGCGGGCATTCGCCACAAGTTCTAGCCGCGAACTCTCCCCCCTCGCGGGTTGCCACGCCACGGATGCCCGGTAGCGATTCATCCGGGCCGTCGAGCAATTCGCGCGGCTTCTGGCTCCCGCGATGGCCGGGTGGCGTTCCCGCCCAGGTGCGGCGATGAGTCAAACCAGCCCGAACCAGCCAAGCGCGGCGCCGGCGGCGAGCAGCCACAGCAGGTGCAGCCGGAAGCGCCAGATGATCAGGGCGGTGAGCACTGTCACGAGCCACAGGCGCCAGTCGCCGGGCGCGTCGGCGTGGACGCTGGCCAGTGTCCACGCCGTCGCGATCAGCAGCGCCACCACGATCGGCGCCATGCCCTGCCGGAACGCCTGCACGCAGCGCAAGCCGCGGTTGCGGTGACCCCATTGGGCGGCGAGGTAGGCCAGGGCAGAACTGGGCAGCAGGATGCCGGACATGGTCAGTGCCACGCCCAGCAGGGCGGTGGGGACGCCGCCAGCGTTCATGCCGATATTCCATCCGAGCAGGGCGATGAACAGCACATTGGGTCCCGGTGCCGCCTGGGCGATCGTCACCGATGCATTGAACTGGGATTCGCTGAGCCAGTGCTGCTGATCTACCAGGTAACGGTGCATGTCGGGCGCCGTGGTGATGGCGCCGCCGATCGACAGCAAGGATAGCGAGAGGTAGTGGTAAAACAGGTTGAGCCAGTCGCCCCATCCCAGCGCCAGCACCGGTACGCCGCTCACGGCTTGAGCTTCCGGTAGCAGAGCAGGCAGGCGGCGGTGCCCAGGCCGGCAAGCACGTAGAAGAGCGGCCAGCGTAGCAGCGCCACGGCGCCGAAGCAGGCGGCGCCCAGCGCGATGGCGAGCGGGCGGCCCAGCGGATTGGCGCGCAATGCGCTCAGCAGCCTGAGCCCGGTGGCCGCGAACAGCCCTGCGGCCACGGCCCCGGTTCCGCGCAATGCGCCGGCCACGCCGGCGTGGTCGGCAAAGCGGGCATGCAGCAACTCGAGCAGGACCACCAGCACCAGCGGCAGCGCCAGCAGGCCTGTGGATGCGGCCAGCGCGCCGGCCAGGCCGAACGAGCGGCCGCCGATCATCAGCGCCATATTGACCACGTTGGGGCCGGGCATGATCTGCGCCACCGCCCAGTCTTCGACGAACTCCTCGCGCGTGAGCCAGCGCTTGCGCTCCACCAGTTCCTGCTGCACCACCGCCAGCACGCCGCCGAACCCTTGCAGGCCCAGCAGCGTGAACGTCACGAACAGGTCGGTGGGAGAGCGGGGCTCGCGGCGGTCGTTGCCGCTTTCCGGATGATTCGCACGCATCGCCGGCATACCTTATTGGGCCTTGATGCCAAGCTGCCTGATGGTCTTGCCCCAGCGCTGCGTGTCGGCCTCGACGATGCCGGCGAACCGCTCGCGCGACATGGCTTCCACCTCGATCCCTTCGCGGCTGAGTTTCGCCACCACCTCAGGGTCGCGCAGGACCTTGCCGACCGCCTCGTGCAGCTTCTGCACCACCGCCGGCGGCGTGCCGGCGGGCGCGAAGAAGCCATACCAGGGCGCGTACTCGAAACCCTTGATGCCCGCTTCCTCCATGGTCGGCAGGTTGGGCAATGCCGGCGAACGCTTCTTGCCCGAGGTGGCGATCGGGCGGACCATGTCGGACGCGATGAAGGGCATCACGGCCGGAATCGTCAGCAGCATGGACTGGATCTGGCCCGAGACGAGTTCGGTCAGCGCGGGGCCGGAACCCTTGTAGGGTACGTGCTGGAGCTTCACGCCGGTCATCATGCCGAGCACCGCCATGGGCAGGTGGCCGGCGCTGCCGATGCCGCCGGAGCCATAGTTGATCGAGCCCGGCCTGGCTTTGGCCAGCGCCAGGAAATCGTCCATGGTCTTGACCGGCAGGGTCTTGGTCACCACCAGGACGTTCGGCGTGGCGCCGATATAGGCCACCGGCAGGATGTCGCGCCTGGTGTCATAGGGGAGATGGCTATAGAGCGAATCGCTGAATACCAGTCCCATGTGGTGGATCATCACGGTATAGCCGTCGGGTGCCGCGCGCGCCAGCATCGCCGTGGCGATGGTGCCGCCCGCGCCTCCGCGGTTGTCGACGACAAAGGGCTGGCCGAGTTCGCGGCCCAGTTTCACCGCCAGCACGCGCGCCACCAGGTCGACGGTACCGCCCGCGGCGAAGGGCGCCAGGATGGTGACCGGCTTGGCCGGCCAGTCGGCCGCGCGGGCCGGCACGGCCGCGGTGGCGGCAACCAGCGACATGCCCGCGCAAAGAACAGAAAACTTCCGAATCGACATGCTTGTCTCCTGGTACCACGTTTGCCGTGGTTTTTTTCTGCTCTGTGCCGCAACTACGCGCGCGCCCGGTCCCGGAGCCTGTCGACCGCACCGGGACGCGAACCGCGAACCGCGAACCTCGAACCTCGAACCTAGAAGGCGAATCGATAGCGTGCCACCTTCTCCTCGTCGAGTTCGACGCCGAGCCCGCGGCCGGCCGGAACGGCGGCCGCGCCACTGCTGATGTCGAGCTTGTGGGTCACGATATCGTCGGAAGTCTTGAGCGGGCCGACGCATTCCAGCCCCTCGAGCACGTCGGCGCTGGTGCATGCCAGCATGATTTCCGCCGCGGTGTTGACGCCCAGCCCGAAGCCGTGCCCGATGACCACCTTCATGCCGGCCGCGCTGGCGGTTTCCAGCATGCGCCTGCAGGTAAGGAAGCCGCCTTGCTTCATCACCTTGAGCTTGACGATATCGGCGCAATTGGCGCGGATCACCGCGATCAGGCTGGCGTGGTCGGTGATCGATTCGTCGGCCATCACGGGGATGCCGATGGCCTGCCTCACCTTTGCCATGCCGGCGAGATCGTCTTCTGCCACCGGCTGTTCCAGCAGTTGCAGGCCGATCGGCTCCAGCAGGCGCCCCAGCGCAATCGCCTCCTCGACGCTGTATCCGGCATTCGCATCGGCACGCAAGGCCATGGAGGGTCCAACCGCTTCGCGCACCGCCGTCAGGCGGTCGCGGTCGGCCTCGATGCCTCCGCCGACCTTGATCTTGGCCGAGCGGAACCCGCGGTCGAACCATTTGCGGGCCTCCGCGGCCGCCTCGTCGGGCGGGACAATGCCAATCCACGCATTGAAGCGCACCGTGTCCACCACGGCGCCGCCCAGATACTGGTGCACCGGGATATCGAGCCGGCGCGCCAGCATGTCGACGCAGGCCATCTCGATCGCCGCCTTGGCGTCGAGGTAGCCGGCGCGTCCGGCGTTCATGCGCTGCATTACCTGGTGCGGATTGCCGGCGTCGGCGCCCTGTACCAGCGGCGCGAGCTGGTCGCGGATCGCCAGCAGCGACTGTTCGATGGTCTCCACCGAATAGCCGGGCGAGGGATCGATATTGCCCAGTCCGATCGAGCCGTCTTCCGCGGTGAGGCGTACCAGTGCGCTTTTCTGCACGGTCTTGGTCACATAGGCATTGCGAAAGCCCGGGCCGACCAGCGGCACGGCCACGCCGAACACCTCGACGCGGCGAATGGGAAGGTGCAAGCCATCCATGTTCACGACTCCAGCGCCATGCCGGCCGCGGCCGGCTCGAAGGCTTCGATGGCAGGGCCCTTGATCTGGGTGCGGTGCATGATGCGGGAGGCATTCGGGTCAAATGCGTCGCGGCGATGCAGCGTGCAGCGGTTGTCCCAGAGGATCAGGTCGTGCAGTTGCCATTCCTGGCGGAAGGTGAATTCGGGCCGGGTGGCGTGCTCCCATAGCGCATCGAGCAGGGCATTGCTTTCGGCGAGGTCCATGCCCGTCACATAGCTATTGCGGCGGCGGCCGAGGAAAAGCGCCGGGCGCCCGGTGTCGGGATGCACGATCACAAGGGGATGGTGCGCCCCGGGCGCTTCGCGCGGATCGGTCACCTCCTTCATGCCCTTGCGCATCATGCCGGCGCTATTGTACGTGGCATCGTGAATGGCGCGGCGGCCCTTGACCAGCGCCTTCATGTCGCCAGGCAGGGTCTCGTAGGCGAGGTACATATTGGACCAGTAGGTGTCGCCACCGCCGGGCGGAATCTCGAGCGCATGCAGCAGCGCGGCGCGCGGCGGCCGCTCGACATAGGTCATGTCGCAATGCCACACCGCTTCGCCGTCGCCCAGGTTGCCGATGGGCATGCCATCGACCTTCACATTGGAGATCACATTGATCTCGGGGAATTCGCTGAGGAAAGGCTTGCCGTAGGGATTGGGGCCCGGCGGATCGAGTTCGCCGAACAGCCGGCTGAAGCCCAGCAACTCCGGATCCGACAGCGCCTGGCCGCGAAAGCGCAGCACGAGGTGCGTGGCCCAGGCCTGGCGAAGCTCGGCCAGGATATCGTCGCCGACCGGCCGGCCGAGGTCGATGCCGCTGACATCAGCGCCGAGGCTTGGCCCGAGCGGCGTAACGGAGATGCGTGTCATGGTGGCTGCCCTTCCGTGGTGAATTGGAGTGCCCCCAATATAGACCTGGTACCCGATAGCGTAAATGATATAGATTGCGCATCAAGTTATACGGATCTAGTATCCCCCACGCCGATGCCGATTCCTGCCCGCGCCATGACTTCACCAGCCAGCAAGCCGTTGCAGCGCCGCCATATCGAAGCCCTCGTCGCTGTCGGCGACAGCCATTCCGTGCATCGCGCCGCGCGTGAGCTCGGCATGCCGCAGCCCGTGCTGTCGCGCCTGCTTGCCGAAGCGGAAAGCCTGCTGGGCGCCCGCCTGTTCGAGCGCTCCAGTCATGGCAGCCTGCCGACCGAGCAGGGCAAGGCGGTGCTGTCCCAGGCGAGATTCGTGCTGCGCGCGATCGAGCGCCTGAACGACGCCACCGCCGAGTCGCTGCGGCGGCCGATTCAGCTCGGCTGCATTCCGCGCGCAATGCATACCCTGATGCCCGGACTGCTCGCCCGGCTCTATCCGGCGGTGCCGGCCGATGCGTCGGCGCAGGCCGCCGGCACGCCTTACCAATTCCGCGTGGTCGAGGGCAGCTCGAAGATGTTGTTCGACCAGATAGCGGCGGGCAGCCTGGATTTCGCCATCCTGCGCAGCATCGCGCGCGACGGCGAGGAGGGCGATGACCTGGTGGTGGAGCGCCTGTACCAGGAGCGCACGGTGATCATCTGCGCGGCCGGCCATCCCACCATTCCGGCGGGCCCGATTGCCCTGTCTCGCCTGGCTGGCCAGGGCTGGGCTTTGCCCGAAGCCGAGACCAGCTCGCGGGCGACCTTCGATGCGTTCTGGAACGAGCACGGCCTGGCCAAGATCAGGCCGGTCATCGAAACGCGTTCCTTCGAGTCAAACCTGGCCCTGGTCGCAGGCACCAGCCTGGTTTCGATCGCGCCGGAATCCGTTGCGCGCAGCCATGTGGCGTTCGGGCTGCTGCGCATCGTCAAGCTGCGGCGGCCCCTTCCGGCGAACCCGGTGATGCTCGCCTTCAACCGCATGGCCAACGACGATCCCTTGCTCAGCGGCTTTCGCCAGATGATTCACCAGACCGCGCGCTCGCGCGAATGATGCCGGCTGGCTGCGGCCCGGCGAGACGTCACCAACCGAAGGGGCGCCGACACGCAGGATCACCGGTTCGCGCGGGGGGCGGTCGGGCGCCGGCTTGCGCAGGATCGCGCCGGCGTGCGCGGTCAAGTCGGCCGCCGTGGCGGCGTGGCGGTGGAGAAAACCGTCTCCGCGGACTTGCCGGGGCGCCAGGCGGCGCCCCGGCCATCAGCTATGCCGTGCGGCTCGCCGCCAGCACCGCCGGCACCGCCATCTGCGCCAGCATGCGCAAGGTGGCGATCTCGCTGCCGGTCCATGCATTGCGCGCGGCGAGGAAATTGAAGGTGCCGACACACTGCCCGTGCTCGCAGACCGGGACATTCACCACGGCGGAGAGGCCCAGCCCGCGGATGACCGCGATGTCGTCGAACACGGCGGCCAGCGCGGTGTCGCCTTCGCCCACGAAGACCTGGCCCTGGTGCAGCACCCGGATGGTCCATGGCGTATCGGCCTTGTATTTGCGGCCGCCGACCGGATAGGCGCCGGTGTCAGAAGACCAGAGCCGCTCGATCTCCGCGCTCGCGCGCCGCCAGGCGTTGATGGTGAGCAGGCCGGGGCCGAGCAGCGCGGCGGTGGCGCTGCCGAGCGCGTCGAAGGCGGCCGCGGGCGCGGGGGCGCGAGCCAGCGCATCGCATAGCGTAGCGAGCAGGTCGGCAGGCAGCGTCACGCAGGCTGCTGCATCGGGGTTGTATCCGTTCACGGTATCACTCTCCCTTGATGCCCAGTTCGCGGATCAGTTTGCCGTAGCGGTCCGCATCGCGATGCAGGATGGTGCCGAACTGCTGCGGCGTGGAGGTGGCGGTTTCCACGCCGATGGCGTTCATCTTCTCCTTCACCTCGGGCATCGACATGATCCGGTTGATTTCCTGGTTCAGGCGCGCCACCAGCGCAGGCGGCATGCCGGCGGGACCGAAGGCGCCGTACCAGACCGACAGCTCATAGCCGGGCACGGTTTCCGCCACGGTCGGCACATTGGGCAGCAGCGGCGAGCGCTTGCTCTCGGTGACGGCGATCAGGCGCAGCTTGCCGGCCTTCACGTGCGGCAGCGTCTGCGTGCCGGCGGAGAACAGCAGCTGGGTCTGCCCGGCCACCGTGTCGACCACCGCCGGCGCGCCGCCCTTGTACGGGACATGCAGCATCTGCACACCGGCCATCTTCTCGAACAGCACCGCGCTCAGGTGGTTGGTGGAGCCGGGGCCGGCGCTGGCATAGGCCAGCTTGCCGGGATTGGCGCGCGCATACGCGATCAGTTCCTTGACGTTGTGCGCCGGCACCGAGGGATGGATCACCATGGTGTTGGTGACGTAGGCCAGCAGGCCCAGCGGCGTGAAGTCCTCCACGCCGCGGAAGGGCATATTGGGCATCAGCGCGGGGTTCATCGCATGCGTGCTCATGGAGCCGACCAGCAGCGTGTAGCCGTCGGGTTTGGCGCGCGCCACCATGGCCGAGCCGATATTGCCCGAGGCGCCCGGCTTGTTGTCCACGATCACCGGCTGGCCCAGCGAGCGCGTCAGGTGCTCGGACAGCACGCGCGCCAGGATATCGGTGGAGCCGCCCGCGGCCCACGGCACGATCAGCGTGATGGGCTTGGCGGGATAGGCATCCGCCGCCGCGGCGCCGGTTGCGGCGCAGAACAGCGAGAAGGTGGCAAGGCCCAGCAGGCAGCGCTTGAGGACGGCTTTCATGTCTTTCTCTCTCCGATGGCGATGCGGGCCGCGCGGGGCGGTCCGCCTTTGATTCGATCTGGTTCGAACTGATTCGATGTGGCTGGTGTGGCTGGTGCAACGGATGCAACTGATGCAGCTGATGCAGTTGATGCAGCCGATGCATCTGGTGTCGCTGGTGCAGTAGTTGTGGCTGTGTTCCGGTGATGCCGTGCGACCGGGAACAACCCCGCTCACCGTCCCACCGCATACCCCTGCATCCCGCGCGCATTGGCGCCGGCGCGCAGGACCAGCCGTCCCTGCGCATCGCGCTCGCGCGTGCAGGCCGACATGCGGCCTTCCGACCAGGGCTCGCCCACCTTCACTTCGTGGCCGCGCGCGCGCAGCTCGGCAATGGTGTCGTCGGGCAGGCGCGACTCCACGCTCAGGCGGTTGAGCACCACCGAGCGCGGCCAGAAGGACCCGGGGAAATGATCGATATGCCAGGCCGGCGAGTCGATGGCTTCCTGCAGGTTCATGCCGTGCACGGCGTGGCGCAGGAAGAAGGCGACCGACCACTGGTCCTGCTGGTCGCCGCCCGGCGTGCCGAACACCATGTAGGGCTCGCCGTCGCGCAGCGCCAGCGAGGGCGACAGCGTGGTGCAGGGGCGCTTGCCGGGCGCCAGCGTGTTGGGCAGGCCCGGCTCGAGCCAGGTCATCTGCAGGCGCGTGTTGAGCGCGAAGCCGAGCGCCGGAATCACCGGGCTCGACGACAGCCAGCCGCCCGACGGCGTGGCCGCGACCATATTGCCGTGGCGGTCGATCACGTCGATATGGCAGGTATCGCCGACGAAGATCTCGCGCTCGGCCCATTCCGTCACGGGTGGCATTGCCGCGAAGGTGGGCTCGCCAACGCCAAAGCGCACGTCGGCGTCGCGCAGCGTGCGCTCGGCCGCGCCGAGATCGGGCAGGCGCGGCGCGGTGCCGTCGACCGTGCCGGGGCGGATGTCGGGCGAGGCCTGCTGGCCGATCAGCCGCGCGCGCGCCGCGAGATAGCCGGCGTCCAGCAGGCCGGGCAGGGGCGCAGCGCCGAAGCGCGGATCGCCATACCACGCCAGGCGGTCGGCCATGGCCAGCTTGGCGGCCTCGGCAATGCGGTGCACGAATTCCGGCGAGGTGGGGGCATGCGCCGCCAGGTCCGCGTGGCGCAGCATGCCAAGTTGCTGCAGGAAGGCCGGGCCCTGGCTCCAGATGCCGCACTTGGCCACCGTGTAGCGGCCGAAATCCAGCGTGGCCGGCGCTTCCACCTCCGGCGTCCAGTCCGCCATGTCGTCAAGGCGCAGCAGGCCCTTGTGACGCTCGCCGGTGGTGTCGCGCACGGCCTGCGTGCGGCAGAACGCGTCGATTTCCCTGGCCACGAAGCCCCGGTACCAGCATGCCATGGCGGCGTCGATCTGCTGCTCGCGCGTGCCGCCGGCGGCCGCCGCCGTCTCCAGGATGCGCGTATAGGTGCGCGCCACGCCGGGCGTGGCATGCAGGCTGCCCGGGCGCGGCACGCGGCCGTCCGGCAGCCATACCTCGGCCGAGCTGTGCCATTCCTGCTGGAACAGCTCGCGCACCGCGAGGATGGCTTGCGAGATGCGCGGCACCAGCGGAAAGCCGTCGCGTGCATAGGCGATGGCCGGCGCCAGTACGTCGGCCAGCGGCCAGGTGCCGTAGTCGCGCAGCATGGTGAGCCAGGCACCGAAGGCGCCGGGCACGGTGGCGGGCAGCAGGCCGATGCCGGGCACCAGGTCCAGTCCCATGGCGCGCAGCGCGGCGGGATCGGCCAGTGCCGGGGCGGGGCCCTGCCCGCAGATCGAGCGCACCGCGCGTTCGCGTTCGCTCCACAGCAGGATGGGCACCTCGCCGCCGGGTCCGTTGAGATGAGGCTCCACCACCTGCAGCACGAAGCCGCCCGCCACGGCCGCATCGAAGGCGTTGCCGCCGCGCTCGAGCACACTCATGGCGGTCTGCGACGCCAGCCAGTGGGTGGACGAGGCGACGCCGAAGGTACCGACGATTTCCGGGCGGGTGGTGAACATGGGGGCTCCGAGACGAGGTGGCGAAGGGGGTGATACCCGGCAAGTATAGAAGTCCCGGATAACCAATTGCAGCCGATTAATTATTGTTGTATGAAAGATTGGTTATATATGGAGGACCCGCCATGCCGACCGCCGCCGACCAGCTCCAGCACAACCTGATCTCGCGCCTGCGCCTCAAGCATCTCGCGCTGCTGCTGGCGCTGGACCGGCAGCGCTCGGTTTCGCGCGTGGCGGCGGAGATGGATCTGTCCCAGCCCGCCGTGACCAAGGCGCTGCGCGAGATCGAGGAGATCTTCATGGTGCCGCTGTTCGTGCGTTCGCGGCGCGGCCTGGAGCCCACCGATACCGGCGCGGCGGTGCTGGCGCACGCGCGGCTGGCGATGGCGGACACCGAGGCGCTGGGGCGCGAGCTGGCCGTGATCGGCGCCGGCCTGCACGGGCGGCTGCGCATTGGCGTGATTCCCTATGTGGCGCCGGTGGTGCTCGACGCGGCCTGCTCGCATGGCCTGCAGCAGCAGCCGCGCGCGGCAGTGCTGGTACGCGAAGGCACCACGGACGAACTGGTGGCGGCGCTGCGCGCGCACGAGCTGGACTGCGTGATCGCGCGCTCCTTCTACGCGCCCGGCGACGATATCGTGCAGGCGCCGCTGTACCGGGAGGAGCCGGCGCTGGTGGTGCCGGTGGCGGCCGCGGCGCGCCTGGCGCGCGGCAAGCTGGACTGGCAGCGCCTGGCTGCGCTGGACTGGATCCTGCCGCCCGGGCACACGCCGATCCGGCGAACCATCAATACGCTGTTCGCGACCGCCGGCGCGGTGCCGCCCACGCCGATGGTGGAGACCTATTCGATCAAGACTATTGCCACGCTGCTGCGCACCCAGCCGCGTGCCATCACCATCGTGCCGCGTGCCGTCGCGGCCGAACTGGCGGCCACCGGCAGCGCTGCGGTGCTGCCGCACAACCTGACCTGGGACCTGCCCGCGGTGGGCGCGATGTGGCTGCGCCGCAGCGGGCAGAGCGAGCCGCTGCTGGCGCTGGTGCGTGCGCTCCAACTGGCCGTCCCGGCAAGGGGATAGGCCGCGGGCCGCGGACGGAAAAACGGCGCCGGGATCAACCGGCGCCGCGTGCGCAGCGGGAGAAGCCTGCGGCGCGCTTCAGGCCTTGGCGCCTTCGGTGAAGACATCGACCTTGCCGCTGCGGGCGCCTTCGGTGTACGGGTCGAAGCTGCGTGCCGGCGCGGCCGAGACGCCGCTGCGGTCCAGGCCGGCGATGCGGGCGCCTTCGGTGAACGGATCGAGCTTGCCGCTGCGGGCGCCATCGGTGAAGGCGTCGTGCGTGCGGAAATCGTAGCCGTACTTGTCGCCGGCTTGGAGATCGCGGGCGGAAGCGGCGTGGGCGTTGCCGGTGGCGGCGAAGGCGGCGAACGACAGCACGAGGGTGGAAGCGAGCTTGAGGGCGAAGGTCTTGGTCATGATGGGCTCCAGTATCTGAAAATTCGTTGAATTTCGTTGATTGTTCGTTTGCATCTGCCAGGACGCTGCCGCAGTGTTTTTGCTTGTTTGCGTGCTGTCCATGTCACGAACTATAGGGGAGTCATCCAGGCCTAAGAGCGCACTTATCAGGATTTATTGTTCAGAATTTTTGAATATGGGTTTTCAGGGGATACGGCATCAACGAGCGGCATCAACGACTGGCATCAACGACTGGCATCAACGGCCGGCATCGTCACGGCCCGCCGCGTCCTTTTCCTTGCCAAGGCGCGGCGGATAGAGCGGGTGCCGCAGCGCCGCGTAGACCAGCACGGCGGTGGCAATGGCGGTGATCCAGTCGATCAGGTCCATCATGGCGTTCCCCGGCGGGCGCCGGCTGCGCGCGGGGCTGGACGGGCCAGGCCGAGCAGCGCGTGGCTGCCGTCCTGCGCGGCGGTCGGCTCTCGCCCCTTGCCCCAGCCAACTGCCGCGCGATAGCTGCCGGCGTGGTGCGGCGGCGCCGCCGCGGTGTGGTCCGCCGGCTGGCATGCATCCGCCAGGGGCGCCACATAGAGCGCATCCTCGGGGCAGTACAGCTCGCACATGAAGCAGGTCTGGCAGTCATGCTGCCGCGCGATCGACGGTACGTTGCCGGGGACGATGGCGAAGACATTGGTGGGGCACACGCGCACGCAGATATTGCAGCCAGTGCAGCGCGCGCTGTTCAGCAGTTCGATCATGCCGCGGCTCTCCACCCGGACTCCGTCCCGCCACCGGGCTCGTCGCGCACGGCTTCGCGCGTGGTCCACACCGCGTCCAGGCCGCCGCTGACCAGGCGATAGCGCTGGCTCGCATCGAGCCCGGGATGATCGGTGCGCCGGTGCATGCCGCGCGTCTCCGTGCGAGCCAGCGCGCTGCGGTACATCCAGCGCGCGGTGGCCAGCATGGCGGTGGCTTCGCGCGTGCGCAGCGCCCGTTCGCCGTCGCGTTGCGGCGCGCGCTGGCCCCACTGATGCCAGAGCGCATCGAGCCGCGTGAGCGAATCGGCCAGGGTCTCGCCGTGGCGGAACCAGTTGCGCGCATAGGGAAAGACCTCGGCCTGCACGGCGGCGACCAGTACCTGCGGATCGGGGCCGGGAGCGGGCCCGGCGGGCAGGACCTGTGCGCCGTCGCCGGCGCCGGCACCGCGCAAGGGTTCGCCCGCAGCCGCGGGCGCGTCTTGCGCGAACGCAGCCGCACCTTGGCCGGCCCACCAGCCGGACGACATTGCCCATGCCGCGTTGTGGCTACCGCCGCCGGTGAAGCCGCCGCAGATCAGTTCGCGCGTGGCGGCGTCGCCGGCGGCGTAGAGGCCGGGCACGCTGGTGGCGCATTGCGCGTCGGCAATGCGCAGGCCACCGGTGCCGCGCACCGTGCCTTCCAGCCTCAGCGTGACCGGGAAGCGCTGGGTAAAGGGATCGATGCCGAGCCGGTCGAACGGCAGGAAGAAGTTCGGCTGCGCGCTGCGCATCCACGCCCGCACCTTGGCGTCGGCGCGGTCGAGCCGTGCGTGCACGGCCTGCGTCTGCAAGGCGCGCGCGATCACGCCGCGCCCATGCGCCGAGCCCGCGCCTTCGAGTTCCTGGCCCTGCGCGTCGTAGAAGGTGGCCCACTGGTAGAACAGCGATTTGGTCACCGAGGAGAAGGCGGGCCCGAGCCCGTACGCGTTGGAGAATTCCATGCCCGACAATTCGGCGCCGGCTTCCACGGCCATCAGGTGGCCTTCGCCGGTCAGCACGTTGCACCCCAGCGCGCGGCTGAGGAACGCGCAGCCACCGGTGGCGATCACCACCGCGCCGGCGTGCACGCGCCATTGCGCGGCCTGCCCCTCGCGTGGCTGCCGGTGCAGGCCGCGCGCGCCGCGCACCCTGCCGCCGGCGTCGACCAGCAGTTCCAGCGCGGGGCTATGGTCCAGGAGGCGGCCGCCCGCCGCCTTGACGCGCTTGCGCATCAGGCGCATGTACTCGGGCCCCTGCAGCGAATTGCGCCGGCTTTGCCCGTTCTCGTCGCGCGGGAAGGGATAGCCCCATTCGGCAAGGCGTTCCAGTCCGGTCCAGGTGCGGTCCAGCACGCGGTCCATCCACGCCGGCTCCGCCAGCTCGCCGCCCAGCGTGTAGCGGCTGGCCCTGGCCGCCGCACGCGCCGCGGGTTCGGGCGCGACATGCCAGATCGCCGTGCCGGCCGCGGCGGTGGCGCCCGATGCGCCGCAGTATCCCTTGTCGGCCAGCACCACGCGCGCGCCGCGTTCGGCCGCGGCAATCGCTGCCCAGGTGCCGGCGGGCCCACCGCCGATCACCAGGACATCGGCTTCGAGCGAATGGATATCGGCGCGCTGTTCGCGCTCTCTGGATGGCATGCGACGGTTCCTCCGGATCGTGGTGTACCGGAGGACAGTAGCCACGGCGCGCCGCGCGCACAACGAAGGATTGGTGAGAACCTTATGCGGTTGTCGCGGGAGGCAGGTCCGCCGCGACGGTCAGTCATCCCGCGTCAACACCTCCAGCAGCTCGATCTCGAACACCAGGTTCGAATTCGGCCTGATATGTTCGCCCACCTGCCGCTCGCCGTAGGCGAGGTGCGCCGGGACGAACAGCCTGCGCCTGCCGCCGGTCTTCATGCCCATCAGCCCGATGTCCCAGCCCTTGATGACGCGGCCGGTGCCGATCACGCACTGGAACGGCTTGCCGCGGTCGTGCGAGGAATCGAACTTGGTGCCGTCTTCGAGGTAGCCGGTGTACTGGGTGGTGATCAGGGCGCCCTTGACCACGGCCTTGCCGGTGCCGGCTTCGATGTCTTCGATCTTCAGTTCGGTGCTCATTGCGTTGTCTTGCCTTGTCTTGCCTTGTCGTGCCCTTTCGATGCGCCGGTGCGTGCGCTATGCGGCGAAGGCCGCTGCCGCGCCCAGCGTGGCGCGGAACGGCGGTTTCCACGAAAGGATGTGTTGCGTCATGAGGGGGCCGATACTACTACGTGTTCTCCGCCGGCTCGGGCGGCAAGCATTGCGAGCGCAACCTCAGGCCGGACCATATGCAGGCCATCTGCATGTGGTTCCTGCCGGACCCTGCGCTCGTACTGCGAAGCGAAGGCACGGCAGTACGCCGCGGCAGGCTACCCGGCGGATACCGGCGGATTGCTCTGGGCGAGCCGGGCGCCCTGCTCGCTCATGCCAGCAGCAATATCGTGCCGCAGCCGACCAATGCCGCCGTCCAGACCTTGTCCAGGTTGATCCAGCCGGTACGCAGGAAGGCCACGCCAACGCGGTCGTACACCAGCAGCGCCACGGTGCCGATGGCTAGCAGCATGGCCAGCGTATGCAGGCCCAGCGCCAGCAGCGCGGGCACCAGCGCGCCGCCCGTGGCGGTGGCGGCGCCGCACAGCGGCAGCATCACCGGCACCAGCATCAGTCCCGCGCCGTGCGCGCCCGCCATCAGGAACGACCACAGTGCCAGCCCGGCCATGCCGGCCTGCATGCCCACGCGCGGGTGCCGGCGGTGCCCGCGCAGCGCGTGCCACGCGGCCCAGCCGACCAGCACCGCGCCGCCGGCGCGCGCCAGCCAGGCCGGGTCCAGCAGGCTGCCCAGGGTCAGCGTGGCGGCCAGTACCAGCGCGACCGCCAGCGCATGGCCGAGCGCGATCGGCAGCAGCGCCAGCAGCACCACCTTGCGGCGCCCGCGATGGAGCCCGAGCGCGACCGCGAACAGCCAGCCCATGGCGGGATTGATGCCGTGGAACAGCCCTAGCGCGGCGACCGCGAGCCACGGCCACCAGAGCGGCCACAGCGCGGCCCATTGCGCGGCGAGATGCGTCTGCGGCGCGATGGCCGCACCGGTGAACATGGCGGCTCCGGGCCGTTATGGATAGCAGTACGAGTCCGACGAGCAGTCGCCGCCCTCCAGCCGCACCTGGTGCGGCCGGTGGCCCGCCGGCCAGCGCAGGAAGAAGCGCGGATCGAACGCGATGCCGCCGTCGGGCGCGGCATCGAGCTTGACCATCCAGCCGTCGATGCCTTCCGGGTAGAACTGCGCATCCACCGCGCCGTACAGCGAGTTGGTGAAATAGACGCGGCGGCCGTCGCGGCTGATCTCCACCATCTGCGGGCCGCCGTTGAGCGCGGCGCCACCGGCGCCCGGATGCGTGGCGCGCGAGACGATGCCGCCGATGCGCACGCGTCCGGTCTGCTTCGGCGCGAACGGGTCGGAGACGTCGTACTGCAGCAGGTCGCCGGTGCCCCAGCACGAGACGTAGAGGAAGCGGTCGTCCATTGACAGGTCGATGTCGCTCACCAGCGGCGGCACCGCCTTGAAGCCCTTGAGGATGGGCGGCAGCAGGTCGGGGTCGGCGGGCTCGGCCGGGATATCGATGATCTTGCGCACGGCCCATTTGTCGCCGTCGCGGTACCAGGTCCAGATCGACGAGGACAGGTCCTTGAGGCTGATCACGCAGTTGACGAAGCCGTAGGCCTTGGTGGGGTTGTGCGCGGGACGCAGCTCGAACACCAGCTGGTACTCCTCGCCAAAATCGATCTCCTGCAGATGCTTGCGCTTGTTGAGATCCCAGAAATGCAGGCGGCGCCCGTAGCGCGAGCCGAGCAGGATCTCGGGCACCAGGCCGTCTTCGATCATGTCCGGCGTGCCCCATTCGCTGGTGACCAGCGTGTCGTAGCCGAGATGCCACCAGCCGTCGTAGGCGAACTGCTGCGGGCCGCGCTCCACTTCCCATTGCCCGAGGGGGTCGAAACTCTGCTGGTCCAGCAGCATGATGCCGCCCGGCCCCTTGCCTTCGCCATTGCCGAGTGCCGTCAGGAAGATGCCGCCGGGGCCACAGTGCACTGTGTGCGGGCGCGAATAGCCGGTGCGCTCGGCCAGTTCGCCCGGCTCGATCACCTTGGCGATGGCGGGCCGCAGCGGATCGGGCCTGGTGTCGATGATGTACACGCGCGAGGAGCGCAGGCCAGGCACCACCAGGTAGCGCCGTTCCATATGCGGGTGCGGCGCGTTCGGGCAGAGGCAGGAGGAACAGGCGTTCCAGCCGAAGTGATGCAGTTCGTCGCCGGCATTCGGCATGGTCACCTGCCCGACGATGGTGGCGTAGGACGGCGAGGCCGGGTCCGTATCCACCACCGCGATGCCGTCGGGCTGGCTGCGCGTGGGATCGAACATCGCCACATAGGCGAGTGATTCGGGCGGCGCCTTCGCTGCGAGGCGGGGCGACGGGTAAAAGCTGGGGTCGGGCTTCCAGGTTGCCATGATGCGCCTCCTTGTGCCTATGCCGTATATCCCCGCCTGGCCCCGCATGCCGCGCGCGTGCGCTTGACCGGCTGGACAGGGGCGGGATTTGAACTATAGGACACATCGGGGCGCAACCCGAACGCGCCGGTCCAAAGCGAAGCGCTGCACCACAAGCTGTGCCATACGCCCGGCGGCAGTTTCGGCCTGCCACACACGGAGGTGCATGCCATCCGCGCGTGCCCGGCAAAGCCGCGACCCGGCAACGCTTGCAGGACCCGTTCGACGGTTTGCGGCCGCGGTAGCCGCGCGCCGCTACGCGACCATGCCACTACGCCACGGTCACGCGGGCCGGTCCGCCGGTGGTCTCGCCGATCACGGCGGCGTGCTGGAAGCCCTCGTCGCGGAAGAGCGCAAGAACGTCGTCCACCGTGGCCGGATCGCACGCGACCAGCAAGCCGCCGCTGGTCTGCGGATCGGTGAGCAGGGCCTTCTGCGCGGCGCCGATCTGCGGCAGCAGTGTCACCTCGCCGCCGTAGCTGGCCCAGTTGCGCCCCGATGCGCCGGTGATCACGCCGTCCGCGGCCAGCGCGGCCACCCCGGGCAGCAGCGGGATCCGCTCCATCGCCAGGCGCGCGCCCACGCCGCTGCCGCGGCAGACTTCCAGCAGATGCCCGAGCAGGCCGAAGCCCGTCACGTCGGTGAGCGCATGCACGCCCGCCATGCCGGCCAGCAGGCGGCCCGGGGTATTGAGTCGCGTGGTGCTGGCGATCAATTCGCGGTAGCCGTGCGCATCCAGTCTTTCCTTCTTGATGGCGGCCGACATGATGCCCACGCCGAGCGGTTTGCCGAGCACAAGCACATCGCCGGGCCGCGCGCCGCAATTGCGCTTGACGTGGTCGGGATGCACCAGGCCCATCACGACCAGGCCGTAGATCGGCTCGACCGCATCGATGGTATGGCCACCCGCAATGGGGATGCCCGCCTGCGCGCAGATCGATTCGCCGCCGGCCAGGATGGTGCCGATGACCTCGGGCGGCAGCTTGTCCACCGGCATGCCGACCAGCGCCAGCGCCATGATCGGCGTGCCGCCCATGGCGTAGACATCCGAGATGGCGTTGGCCGCGGCAATGCGGCCGAAGTCGTAGGGGTCGTCCACCACGGGCATGAAGAAATCCGTGGTGGCGATCAGCGCCTGGGTGTCGTTGAGCTTGTAGACGGCGGCGTCGTCGCTGGTCTCTATGCCCACCATCAGGGCGGGCGGGGCCGGCAAGCCCCGCGCGTTCTTCAGGATCTCGGAGAGAACGGCGGGCGCGATCTTGCAGCCGCACCCGCCGCCGTGGGAAAAGGCCGTCAGCTTGATCGCCGTGCTGGCCGGCCGTTTGGGCATCGTCTCTTGCGTCATGAGTCTCCCTATGCAATCCGTCGTGAAGCGATGCGGTAGCCGAACGCAGCGGGATCGACGCTGTCCAGCGTGCCGGCGACGCTCTCGCCGTTCGGGTACATCAGGAACGGAACCGGGGCCTCCTTGCTGCCAGGCAGCGCCACGTCATGGCCGTGGTTGTAGGCCACCCAGTTCATTTCCCACGCGCCGAACAGCATCGCGCGCGCCGAGCGCACCTTCCAGTGCGTCATCGGCAGCCCGCCGGGCGCCTCCTCGAGCGCGACCTTGCGCACATCGGCGGGGTCTACCGGCACCCAGCCGTAGCCGGCGTTGTAGAACTCGGCCCGGCAATGCTGCGCCTTGGAGATGTCGCCGGCCTTGCCCATGGCCTTGAAGCCGTAGGCGGAGGTGTCCACGCGCACGCCGTAGGCATCGCGCGCCGGTATGCCGGAGGCGCGCGCCAGCGCCACGAACAGGCCGTTGATGTCCGCGCACTTGCCGTTCATGATGCCGCCGGTGCGCAGCATGGCCTGCACGTCGCCCACGCCGCAGCCGCGCACGCTGGCTTCGCGGCAGGTGTGGTCGATCACCCATTCGTAGAGCGCGCGGGCGCGCGTCATGTCGTCCGGCGCGCCGGCCGTGATCTGCAGCGCGGTGGCCTTGACGATGCCGTCGGTGGGCAGCAGCCGCGTGGGCCGGAGGTATTCGCGCAGGGTGGCGGCCGATTCGCGCGGCGCGCGCGCCGAAGGCGGCTGGCCAAGGTCGGTCTTGCGGTCGCGCAGGGCCACCACATTGGTCAGCGTGGCATGCAGCGGCTTGCCCTCGACGGCGTCCGGGCCGGGCCAGCGCAGCGCCAGCATGCGCGCGTCGTAGCCGGGCGCGAGGGTATCCCGGGCCATGGCGCCAGGGGCACTCCAGGTGGTGGACAAGGTTCGCTGGTAGTCATCGATGCGCGCGGCGGTCATCGGCACCCACACGCTGGCCGGCGCCGCGGCCGCGGGCAGCGTGACCTCGGTGGTCACTTCATAGATGCGCCAGCCTTCGGCCGCGGGCAGCGCCTCGGCGCCTTGCGCGCCGGCGCGGGCCAGGCCGGCTGTGCTCGCAAGGACGGGCGCGGCCGCGCCCGCTTTCAGGAAAGAACGACGGTCCATTTGCACTCCTCCCACTCAAAGCCAGGGCAATGCGCGGCAATATGCCTGCCCAATGCATAGTAGGCCGGCGCGGCACAAGCGGGGAGCACAACATGATGCGCACGCATGCTGCGGCACAGCAAATGAAAAGCGGGCGAGGAGTAGGGAGAGGAGTAAGCAGAATAGTAAGAGTAAGCATAGGCCAGCTCGGCCTAAGCCGTGCACGCCGCTGTTTCGGTGGGCGGAGGAGTTCGCCGCTAAATCCGAAGTTCCACCAGCGAATGTCTCTTCCTGGCCCGGCAAGCGACCTCCACCAGTCGTGAGCCGGTCGGCTCTTACCACAAGCGAGCTGAGCGATTCCAGGAGCGGCCCAGCGCCAAATGGATGCGCCAAGGCAACGCAGAACTGCCAACTCCACGCATCGCTAGCGAGCCCCCAAACTTCACGTTCAGGGAGAGCATGCAGATTGTCGATGCTCCTGACGTGATTGTCGAAGGACTGTTCCTTGGCCGAGAGCGGACCTCCGCTGGCAACTGCCAATTGTCCGTCCTGCCTGCATGGGTCGCTACTCGGCTGCCTTTGCCCTCCGCGCCCGGGGCGCACCCATGCGGCAGTTTCCCGACCTGGCGCAAGCTGTCGGCAAGGCCGACAGGTTTCATTCGCCGAGGGTGGGGACGTTCCCCTCCTGCACCAGGATTCGGGGCGAATTCATCTCGCCGGTTTCCTCGTCCACCAATACCTCATAGGCCGCGACGCCGGCGAAGCTTGATGCCATGGCGTTGGCAATACGGATAGCGCTGACCTCGCTCGATGCCTGGCGGATCTCACCAGGCAGGAGTGCGTCGCTCTTGCCCTTGCGGTACGGCACGATGATGTACTTGACGGCGAGAGTATCGGGCATGGCGGCAACTCCGGGCGGAGGTGGGTGCCGCGGAATGCAGCCCCTGACCTGTATGAATATACAGTGTATGGGTCATCCGAGGCCGTGGGGGTATAGTTGAGTTTACTGTATGGATATACAGTGATCCCGGTGCGGCCTCATTCTCTCCGACCTGACGCGCCGGATGAGATCCCGGCTGGAAATTGGTGGGGGCACCTTCCGATAGAGCGGGGGGTTCTAGCGCCGCCCGCCGCAGTTGTGAGTCATCCAATCTCGACGATCTGCATGGGGAAGGCAAAAAAACACGCCTCCCTTTCAAGTCTTCGCTTGTCGATATGCCCGCAAAAACCCGGAAACCTTATGGCGGAAAGCAGCAGGAGTCGAACCTACCTGGGAACGGCTAACGCCCCCAACCGGGTTTGAAGCCCGGCCGCATCACCGGATACGCATGCCTTCCTCGCAGCTGGCAACACCCGACGGCTGCCATTCACTGTCGGGGCGCAGCACGCGCGCGTTTCCGACGCGACGAGTGTATCCGACGCGATCGAAGAACTCCAGAACCTGGATGGCGCGCTTGCGGCCCAGGGCGGTGGCGTCGCGGAAGCGGATCGCGTCCACGCTGCCGTGCTGCGCGACCAGGGCCGCCAGCAGCGCGGCCAGTTCGCGCACCTGCGTGTTGTCGTAGAACAGGTCATGCACCACCTGGTGCACCGTGCCCTGGCGCGCCATCCTGCGCAACAGGCCGCGGATGCGTTCCTCGGGCACGTTCAGCGCGGTGCCAAGCTCGCGCACCCACGGCGGATCGTATCGGCCGGCCGCCAGCATCGGCACGACGCGCAGCGCCAGGGCGAGATCGTCCTCGGACAGCGTGGCCAGGTGCGATGGCAGCTGCAGCCAGGCGCCGTTGCGGCGCAGCTCGCCGCGCTCCAGCAGCGTGTCGAGCAGCGCCGCCCAGGCGGCATGCGGCAGCGCCGGCGCACCGGCAAAGGCCACGCGCCGCAGCGAGCCGGCATCGAGCCCCGGCTCGTCCGGCATGCGCGCATGGAATGCCGCCAGCGTGTCGAGCACGGTGCGCTGCAGCGCCTGCCAGTGCGCGGCGAGGATGACGCAGGCATCGGCATGGCCGGGCGCGGGCACGACCAGCGCGTCGTCCGGCAGCCGCCAGCCGGCCGGGCCGCTGCCGCTCAGGCAGGCCAGCCGCGCCGCGGCGATGCCGTGCGTGGCCTGCATCAGCAGGGGGGCGAGGCCGGCGCCTTCGGTCATCTGCTGCAGCGCCTGCAGCCAGGCGATGCGCCGGTCGGTGCGGCGCCGGCGCTCGGGCGCGAAGGGGTCGAGCACGCGGCCGCCGCCAACGGTCAGGGTCGCCTGCGCATTGCGCACGATGAAGCGGTCGCCGGGCAGGGCGCATACCGGGGCGCCGAACACCAGCTGGGCCAGCGCCGTGCCCCCGGGCTCCAGGGCCTCGGTGCTGAGCAGCACGATGTTGGCCAGCTGGTGCAGGGTGCCGAGGTGAACGTGTAGCGGGGTCCAGTGCGTCAGGCGAAGCTCTGCCTGGGGCAGCAAGGTGAGCGAGACATCGATGCGGGCCGAGGGCGCGACCAGCGCCGGATCCGCTACCCAGTCGCCGCGGCTGACCGCTTCCTTGTCGATGCCGGCCAGGTTCAGCGCGCAGCGCTGTCCGGCAAGGCCGGTGTCGGCCGGGCGCTGCTGCGCATGGATGCCGCGCACGCGCACCGGCTTGCCCGAGGGCGCCAGGCGCATCGTGTCGCCGGCATGGACCCGGCCGCCGAGGACCGTGCCGGTGACGACCGTGCCGTGGCCCGGCAAGGTGAAGACGCGGTCCACCGCCAGCCGGAACAGGCCGTCGGTGCCGCGCGGCGGCAATTGCTGCGCGATCTCGTGCAGATAGGCGCGCAGGGCCGATACGCCGGCATCGTCGGCGCGCGTGGCGTCGAGCGCGAACACCGGCGCCTGCGCGAATGGCGTGCCGGCCAGCAGTGCCTCGATCTCGCGGCGCACCTCGGCCTGGCGCGCCTGGCCGACGCGGTCGGCTTTGGTCAGCGCCACCGCGGCGCGCGCGATGCCAAGCCGCTCGACGATGGCCGCGTGCTCGCGCGTTTGCGGCATCACGCCGTCGTCGGCGGCGATCACCAGCAGCGCCAGGTCGATGCCGCTGGCGCCGGCCGCCATGGTGTGGATCAGCCGTTCGTGCCCGGGCACGTCGACATAGCCGAGCACGTCGCCGTTGGGCAGCGGCGTGTAGGCGTAGCCCAGCGCGATGGAAATGCCGCGCTCCTTCTCTTCCTTGAGGCGGTCGGTGTCGACACCGGTCAGTGCACGCACCAGCGTGGTCTTGCCGTGGTCGATGTGTCCGGCGGTGCCGACGATCATAGGCGCAGCGCCTGCCACTGGGCGGTGAAGGCGGGCTCGTCGGCTTGCTCGAGGCAACGCAGGTCCAGCCACAGGGCCTGCCCGGCGATACGGCCGATGACTGGCCGGGGCAGTTCGCGCAGCGCGGCTTCGAGCCGCTGTAGCTGCCGTCCCGCGCCGGCGCGCCGCCCGCCCGCCGCGGTTGCGACGGGCGCGATGGCCAGGCCGTGGCTGGGCAACTGGCTGCCGGGCTGCGCGCCGCTGCCGACCTGGCTGAACATCGGCGCGTCCGAGACCAGGAACGCGTCGCCCAGCGCCGGCTGCAGCAGCGGGCACAGGCGCAGCGCCTGCGCGTGCAGGCTGGGCGCGCTGCGCGTGAGCAGGCGCAGGGTGGGCAGGCTGTCGGCCAGCAGTTCCGGCGCGCGGTAGAGCCGCAGCACCGGCTCGAGCGCGGCCAGCGTGAGCTTGCCCACGCGCAGCGCGCGCTTGAGCGGGTTCTTCTTGATCCTGCGGATCAGGTCGGCGCGCCCGACGATCAGGCCCGCCTGCGGTCCGCCGAGCAGCTTGTCGCCGCTGAAGGTCACCAGGCTGGCGCCGGCTTCGATGGTCTCGCGTACCGTGGTCTCGGCCGGCAAGCCCCAGCGGGTCAGGTCGACCAGGGTGCCGCTGCCGAGGTCCACCACCACCGGCAGGCCGTGCGGGGCGGCCAGCGCTGCCACCTCGGCTACCGCCACGCTGCGGGTAAAGCCGGTCACCTGGTAGTTGCTGCAATGGACTTTCATCAGCAGCGCGGTGCGCGGGCCGATGGCATCGGCGTAGTCGTGCGGGTGCGTGCGGTTGGTGGTGCCGACTTCGACCAGGCGCGCGCCGGCGCGCTGCATGATGTCCGGGATGCGGAAGGCGCCGCCGATCTCGACCAGTTCGCCGCGCGACACCACCACCTCGCGGCGCTGCGCCAGTGCGTTGAGCATCAGCAGCACGGCCGCGGCGTTGTTGTTGACCACCGTCGCGGCTTCGGCGCCGGTCAGCTCGCACAGCAGGTCTTCGATGAGGTCGTCGCGGTCGCCGCGCGCGCCGGTGGCCAGGTCGAACTCCAGGTTGGCGGGCGCGGTCAGCGCGCGCGCTACCGCCTGCACGGCGCTGTCGGGCAGCAGGGCGCGGCCGAGGTTGGTATGCAGCACGGTGCCGGTGAGGTTGAACACGGCGCGCAGGCGCGGCTCGCCGGCGCGGGCCAGTGCCGCGGCCAGGGCGTCGGCCAGGGCCCCGGGGGCCACGGCGTCCATGGCGAGCCTGCCGGCGATGGCCTGCGCGCGGTGGCCGTCGAGCAGCCTGCGCAGCGCGGCCGTGACCTGGGTGCGGCCGTGGCTGGCCAGCAAGGTCTGCAGTTCGGGGCCGCCGAGCAGGCGGTCGACCGAGGGGATGTCCGCCGGGCCGGCAAGGGCGGGCGCGCCGTCGTCCAGTGCGCTCAAGACTCCGCTCCCTGCCACAGCATGGGGTTGCCGCTGGCGCGCGCGTAGCCGGCTTCGCCCATCAACACGTCCAGCGCCAGCGTGGCGAGATCGTCCGCGACCGGTTCGACCTGCGCGTCCTTCTCCATGTAGCAGATCTTGCGGTAGGTCTGGCAGTGCTCGCAGGACTCGGCCTTGACGGCGTGCAGGCCGTCGTTCTTTTTGCCACCTTCGCCGCCTTCGCCAGCGCCACTGCTTTCGGCGACATGATAGGCGATGCCTTCGGTGGATTCGCAATGGCTGCACTTGATGCGCACCATATGCCATTCGGTGGCGCACAGCGCACAATGCAGGTAGCGCAGGCCCTGGTAGCGCCCGCCGATGCGCACGATGCTGGCAACGGGGAGCGTGCCGCAGACCGGGCAGACGGTGTGCACGTCGAGCGCCGGCACGTCGGCCTCGGCGAGCTGGCTGGCCTTGCAGGTCCAGCCGACCTGGAGCGCCGCCATCAGGAACGGCGCCATGGCGAGGTCCGCTTCCGCGTCGCGCCCGCTGAGCAGCGCCTGGGCCTGTACATCCAGCTCGAGCGGGGGCAGGGCCTCCAGCCGCGCCAGCGTCGCCATCACGGGTGCGGGCAGGCCGGGCGACTGGCGCAGCGTGCCGGCCAGCGCCGCCAGCGCGGCGTGCCATGCGTGCTGGCCCTGGCCGCCCGCGGCCGCCAGCGGCGGCATGCGGTGCTCGTGTGCCAGGGCGATGGCGTGCGTGTCGGGCGGCGGTACTTCCAGGGTGCGCGCGATGGCTTCCTGGGCATCGGCCACGATGGCCATCAGGCCAAGGTAGGCGCCGATCGGATTGCCTGCGGCCAGCTGGCGCAGGCGTTGCGCGCGCGCGCCGAAGGTGCCGGTGCGCTGCGGCAGGCGCAGGCGCGCCAGCGCGACGTGATCGAGCGCTTCGATTTCGTGGGGTTGGAGAATGCGCTGCACCATGGTTGTCCCGCGTCCGTGAAACCGCGTCCCCGAGGGGACGCCGGAAGCGCCGGCGGTGCGGGCGGCAGCATCCGGACGGCGCTACTTGTTGCCTTGCCTGAAGACTTCCCGGAACCACGCGCGATGGTGCTTCCAGGCCCAACCATAGGTCACCGTGCCGCGCGTCATGGCTGCGACCGATCCCTTGATCCACAACGCGGCATAGATGTGGACAATGATGCCGCAAATCAGCACGAAGGCGCAAATGGCGTGCACCACGGCGGAGAAGCGGATGATGCCGATCGGGAAGTACGCGGAGAAGTAGACCCGCCAGATCACGATGCCGGACAGCAGCAGCAACAGCATGCACAGCACCATGACGAAGAACAGCAGCTTCTGGCCGGCGTTGTAGCGTCCCACTTCGGGCAGGGCCTCCTCGCGGTTGTTGAGCACGTCGCGGATCTGCGAGAGCCAGACGCGGTCGTTGCGGTCGAGCATGTTGTGGTGCCAGAACCGCAGCGACAGCCACAGGAACGCCACGAACATCACGATGCCGATGAACGGGTGCAGGATGCGCGTCCACGTGCCGCCGCCAAACAGGTTGCTCATCCAGAACATGGACGGATGGAACATCGCCAGCCCGGACAGCGCCAGCAGGATGAACGTGATGGCGACGATCCAGTGGTTGGTGCGCTCGCCGGGGGTGTAGCGCACGATCAGGCCGGGCCTGTCTTCGGGTCTCATGGCGTTCCTCCTCAGCCGGGCAAGCCGCGCGAATCGTCCGGATCGCGCGGGTCGCGCCCGGCGCGCTCGCGCTCGCGGGCCAGTTCGGCCTGCGCGGCGGCCTCGTCCTCTGGCAGCGTCTCGTTGGGGCCCACGCGGATGTAGTGGAAGAAGCCCGCCAGCGCGGTGACGGCGATGCCGGCCACCGCCAGCGGCTTGGCCAGGCCCTTCCACAGGCCCACCAGCGGGCTGATGCGCGGCTCGTCGGGCAGGCCGTGGTAGAGCGATGGCTGGTCGGCGTGATGCAGCACGTACATCACGTGCGTGCCGCCCACGCCGGCCGGATCGTACAGGCCGGCCTTGTCGAAGCCGCGCGACTTCAGGTCGACGATGCGTTCTTCCGCATGCTGCTTCATGTCTTCCTTGGTGCCGAACACGATGGCGCCGGTCGGGCAGGTCTTCACGCAGGCGGGCTCCTGTCCCACGCCGACCCGGTCCGAGCACAGCGTGCACTTGTACGCCTTGCGGTCGTGCTTGGAGATGCGCGGGATATTGAACGGGCAGCCGGTGATGCAGTAGCCGCAGCCGATGCAGTTCTCCTCATTGAAATCGACGAT
The DNA here is from genome assembly GCF_052115045.1 of Cupriavidus sp. 2TAF22. Lineage (NCBI taxonomy): Bacteria > Pseudomonadati > Pseudomonadota > Betaproteobacteria > Burkholderiales > Burkholderiaceae > Cupriavidus > Cupriavidus sp. 2TAF22. The sequence continues at coordinate 158,676 of NZ_JBFRFX010000009.1, read as the reverse complement.
GCCGTTGGTGTACTGCACGATGGCGCCCGGCGCCGGGCAGGCCTTGAGGCAGCCGGGGTCGTCGCAGTGCATGCAGCCGTCCTTGCGGATCAGCCATTCGAGGTTGCCGTTGGGGTTCTCGTACTCGGAGAAGCGCATCACGGTCCACGACTGGTCGCTGAGGTCGGCCGGGTTGTCGTACACGCCCACGTTGTGTCCGACTTCGTCGCGCAGGTCGTTCCATTCCATGCACGCGGCCTGGCAGGCCTTGCAGCCGATGCACTTGGTGGTGTCGATCAGCTTGGCCACGGAGCCGGTGACCGGCACGCGCGCCTGCGTGGATGGCGTGGTGGTAGCCGAGCGCCGGCGGATATCGAGTGATTGCAGTGCCATGGCATGCTCCTCCCTAGGCCTTCTCGACCTTCACGAGGAAGGATTTGAACTCGGGCGTCTGCGAATTGCCGTCGCCCACCACCGGTGTCAGCGTGTTGGTGATGAAGCCCGGCTTGGCCAGTCCGGTGAAGCCCCAGTGAATCGGGATGCCGACCGTGTGCAGTGTCTTGCCGTCCACCTTGAGCGGCCTGATGCGCTTGGTCACCACCGCCACGGCCTTGATGAAGCCGCGGTTGGACGACACCTTGACCCGGTCGCCCGCGCTGATGCCGATCTCCTTGGCCAGCGCCTCGCCGATCTCCACGAATTGCTCGGGCTGGAGGATGGCGTTGATGCGGGCGTGCTTGGTCCAGCCGTGGAAATGCTCGGTGAGCCGGTACGTGGTGGCGATATGCGGGAACTGCGCCACCTTGCCCATTGCCTCCAGGTCGCCCTTGAAGACGCGCGCGGCCGGGTTGCTGGTGGCCTGCGGCTGCTTGTCGTTGAGCGGGTTGTAGCCCAGCGGCGTCTCGAACGGCTCGTAGTGCTCAGGGAACGGCCCCTCGGCCATGCCGGCGCGGGCGAAGAAGCGCGCCACGCCCTCGGGGTTCATGATGAAGGGGCTCATGCCGCCCGCCGGGTCTTCGTCCGCCTTGAAGTCCGGCACGTCGGCGCCGCCCCAGCTCTTGCCGTTCCAGGCGACCAGCCGACGCGCCGGATTGAACGGCTTGCCGCTGAGGTCGCACGAGGCGCGGTTGTAGAGGATGCGCCGGTTGGCAGGCCACGCCCAGGCCCAGTTCAGGGTCTGGCCGATGCCGCTGGGGTCGGCGTTGTCGCGCCGCGCCATCTGGTTGCCGGCGGCAGTCCACGCGCCGCAGAAGATCCAGCAGCCGCTGGCGGTGCTGCCGTCGTCGCGCAGTTCCCCGAAGCCGGCCAGCTGCTCGTTGGCGCGCCGCGTGAACTTGGTGGGATCCTTTGGGTCCTGCAGGTCCGTCAGCGCGCGGCCCGAGTATTCCCTGGCCAGTTCTTCCGGGCTCGGGCTGGCCGGGTCGGCGTACTGCCAGGTCAGGTTGACGATGGGGTCGGGGTACTTGCCGCCATCGGCCTGGTACATCTTGCGCATGCGCAGGAACAGCCCGGACATGATCTCCAGGTCGCTGCGCGCTTCGCCCGGGGGCTCCGCGCCTTTCCAGTGCCATTGCAGCCAGCGCCCCGAATTGACCAGCGCGCCGTTTTCCTCGGCGAAGCAGGTGGTTGGCAGGCGAAACACCTCGGTCTGGATCTTGCCCGGATCGACGTCGTTGATCTCGCCGTGGTTGCGCCAGAACTCCGAAGTCTCGGTGGCCAGCGGATCCATGATCACCAGGAACTTCACCTTGCTCAGGCCCGCGATGAGCTTGGCCTTGTTGGGTGCGGCCACCACCGGGTTGAAGCCCTGGGCGATGTAGCCGTTCATCTTGCCCTGGTTCATCAGCTCCACCACCTGCAGCAGGTCATACGGCTTGTCGAGCTTGGGCAGGTAGTCGAAGGCCCATTGGTTGTCGGCGGTGGCGGCGTTGCCCCACCACGCCTTCATCAGGCTGACGTGGAACTTGGGGTAGTTCTGCCAGTAGCTGAGCTGGTTGGGGCGCAACGGCTTGAGCGCGCGCGCGGCGATGTACTTGTCGTAGTCCTGCTCGCCCTCGCTGGGCAGCGTCATGTAGCCGGGCAGCAGGTTCGACAGCAGCCCCAGGTCGGTCAGGCCCTGGATGTTGGAGTGCCCGCGCAGCGCGTTCATGCCACCGCCGGCGATGCCGATATTGCCCAGCAGCAGCTGCACCATGGCGCCGGTGCGGATGATCTGCGAGCCGATCGAGTGCTGCGTCCAGCCCAGCGCGTACAGGATGGTCATGGCGCGCGTGGGCGAGGCGGTGGAGGCCATCATCTCGCACACCGCCAGGAACTTGTCCTTGGGCGTGCCGCACACGCGCTCCACCATCTCGGGCGTATAGCGCGCGTAGTGCTGCTTGAGCATATTGAACACACAGCGCGGATGCGCCAGCGTGGGGTCGGTCTTGACGAAGCCGTCGTCGCCGCGCTCGTAGTCCCAGGTGGACTTGTCGTAGCTGCGCTCGCCGGCGTCGTAGCCGGAGAAGATGCCCTGGTCGAAGGCGAAGTCCTCCCGCACGATGAAGGAGAAGTCCGTGTAGTTCTTCACGTACTCGTGCTGGATCTTGTCGTTGGCCAGCAGGTAGGTGATCACGCCGCCGAGGAAGACGATGTCGCTGCCGGTGCGGATCGGCACGTACATGTCGGCCACCGAGGCCGAGCGCGTGAAGCGCGGATCGACCACGATCAGCCGGGCCTTGTTGTGCGCCTTGGCTTCGGTCACCCATTTGAAACCGCACGGGTGCGCCTCGGCCGCATTGCCGCCCATGATCAGGACCACGTCCGCGTTCTTGATGTCGACCCAATGGTTCGTCATCGCACCGCGGCCAAACGTCGGGGCAAGACCTGCCACCGTCGGGCCGTGTCAGACGCGCGCCTGATTGTCGAAGGCCAGAATCCCGAAGCTGCGGATCGTCTTCTGCGTGAGGTAGCCCACCTCGTTGCTGCTGGCGGATGCGGCCAGCATGCCGGTGGTCAGCCAGCGGTTGACCGTCTTGCCGTCCGCCGTCTTGTCGACGAAATTGGCATCGCGGTCTTCCTTCAGGAGCTTGGCGATGCGATCCAGCGCGTCGTCCCACGACATGCGCTGCCACTTGTCCGAGCCGGGCGCCCGGTACTCCGGGTATTTCAGCCGGCTGGGGCTGTGGATGAAGTCGATCAGGCCGGCGCCCTTGGGGCACAGCGTGCCGCGGTTGACCGGGTGGTCGGCGTCGCCTTCGATGTGGATCACGCTGGCGGTGGCGTTCTTGGCGCCGTCGCCCAGGCTGTACATCAGGATGCCGCAGGCCACGGAGCAGTACGGACAGGTGTTGCGGGTCTCGGTGGCGCGCGCCAGCTTGTAGGCCCGCACTTCCGCCAGCGCCTCGCCGGGGGAGAATCCCATCAGCGCCAGGCTGGAGCCTGCTAGGGATGCGCCGGTTATCTTGAGGAACTGGCGCCGGTTCATCGTTACCATGGCTACCCTCCTGGGCATGGCGACAGCGGTGGGGATTGTCTCGTCCAGTATAGGAAGCCAGATGCACAATGGCATGGCATTGCGGCTTTTTGAGGGATTTGCCGCGAGGGCGGCCTCCGCGGGGCGTTGCCGGTCGCACCGCCCTGGGCCGCTTGGGGCCGTGATGCCCCGGCCCAGGCGCCCGGAAGCCACTTCCGATCGACAACATCCCCGCGCGGGAACCGTGTCGACCAGGCTTCAACCGTGCTTCTACCTTGCTTCAACCTGCTTCAGCTTGTGCAGGACGGGTCACAACCATAAAAAAAGCCATTCCGAAGAATGGCTTTTTACACCCCGCGACATCCCGCACATCGTGACTCCAGCCCCGCGGACTCTGTGGCCTGCGTAGGCATTGCTGGAATCACACAGCGAAGACCGGCAACCAAATCGTTCCAGGCGGCAAAACCGCGCTTGGCCCAGTTCTCGGATTTATAGGTATTTGCTGCGACTTGGCACGCGACGAATCATACGTATTGCCTATAAGACATAGTATAGAGAATAGCCCCTATTTTCCGCCTCTGTTCCTGCGCTCGCGCAGGCCGGGACCGTGTACTGGTCGTGCGATTACCGCACAACGCTGGGGAGTCGGCGCGCGATGCGTCAGCGGTTGCGCAGCCGCTCGCGCAACTGCGCCTCGAGCTCGGCGATGCGCAGGTCCACGCGGGAGCGCTTGCGGATATAGCGGATGCACAGCGCAGTAAAGAGCACTGCGGTGAAGGTGCAGCACAGCGCTGCAAATTTGGTCAGTTCAGGGTGCATGGTGATTCTGCGTGCGGTCGGGCACGGTTTGCTGGCGCGCGATGATACCCGGGCGCGGGCGCCCGGCATGCGGCAGGCCAGTCCCGGCCGCATGGAAAATAACGTCAGCCGTGGTCCAGTCTGAAGGGATACCCAACGTCAGGGTGGTATGGCGCCCGCGGCGGCCTGCCGGCATGCCGTCGCCTTCCGCCAATCGTTCGCCTTCGGCAACGCCTGGTGCGCTAGCCCACGCTGCAATCGCGCGGACGCGGTTAGGCTCGAAAGGCCGCGTGCAGGTCTGACCCACTTGCGCGCGTTTTGCGCCTCGCCTATCCCCCGGTGGGCGGGGCGCCTTTCTGCGCCGGCGAGGGTGCGTCGACGTCTGCGGTCATCCCCCCTGCAGGCGCAAGCCCGGGTTCGCCTGCCCACCGCCCGAAGGCGCCTCCGCGCCGGCGCGGTACTGGTACGCTTCCCCCTTACGACGTCCCCCTTACGACTTCCCTTTTACGACTTCCCCTTTTGCTGCATGCGGCTGGCCTGGCCGCCGCATGCCATCCCAGGAGCTGCATTCGATGCTTGGCGCAATGGATTTCCTTTCCGTGGTCCGCCACGCCCCGCTGGTCTCGATCGACCTGATCGTCACCGACGCGCAGGGCCGCGCGCTGCTGGGGCGGCGGCGCAACCGCCCGGCGCGCGACACCTGGTTCGTGCCGGGCGGGCGCATCCGCAAGGACGAAAACCTGGATGCGGCATTCCGCCGCATCGTGGCGGACGAACTGGGCATCGCCGGCGTGGAGCGTGCCAGCGCCACCGCGCGCGGCGTGTTCGAGCACCTTTACCCGGACAACTTTGCCGGCGAGCCTGGCGTCACCACCCACTATGTCGTGCTGGCCTACGCCTGGACGATGCCTGCCGGGACGCAGGAGGCGAGGGAGGCTGCCGTGGGCACGCCGGGCCAGCACAGTGCATATCGCTGGATGAGCCCGGCGGAACTCCTCGGCCGCGACGATGTGCATGAAAACACCAAGGCTTACTTTCGCTGAGTGCCCTGGTGCACCAGGCGGGTGCCAGGCCGCCGCCGGGCCGGCTCACGCGGCCAGCGGGACCAGGGCGGCGTCCCGGCCGGCGGCCTTGCCATCGGCCGCGGCGGCGGGGGCATCGGCAGCGGTGCCAGCCGGGTGCGCCTGCTCGGACTGAGCGGGCTGAGCGAATAGCGCGCACTCGGTGCGCAGGTACTCGGCGAACGGCGCGGCCACCTCGGCATGGCGCAGCGCGAACTCCACCGTGGCTTTGAGGTAGCCGAGCTTGCTGCCGCAGTCGAAGCGGCGGCCTTCGTAGCGGTAAGCGAGCGCCTGTTCATGGCCGAGCAGCGCCTGGATCGCGTCCGTCAGCTGCAGCTCGCCGCCGGCGCCCGGCGTGAGCGCGTTCAGGTGCGCGAAGATGCTGGGCATCAGGACGTAGCGCCCGACCACGCCCAGGTTGGACGGCGCCGCCTCGGGCGCGGGCTTTTCCACGATGCCGGACATCTTGAACACGCGCTCGTCCCACGGCTTGCCTTCGATCACGCCGTAGGAGCGGGAATCCTCTGGCCGGATCGCTTCCACGCCGATGACGCTGCTGTGGTAGTGGTCGAAGACCTCGATCATCTGCCTGAGCACGGGTGTGCGCGCGTCCAGCAGGTCATCGGCCAGGATCACCGCGAACGCTTCGTCGCCGATGAGCTTGCTGGCGCACCGCACCGCGTGGCCGAGCCCGAGCGGCTCCGCCTGCCGCACATAGAAACAATCGACGTGGGCGGGCTTGATGCCGCGCACCAGGTCGAGCAGTGACTGTTTGCCGCGCGCCAGCAATTCCGCCTCCACTTCGTACGACTTGTCGAAGTGGTCCTCGATGGCACGCTTGCTGCGCCCGGTGACGAAGATCAGCTCGGTGATCCCGGCCGCGATGGCCTCTTCCACGGCGTACTGGACCAGCGGCTTGTCGACGACCGGCAACATCTCCTTCGGGCTTGCCTTGGTGGCGGGAAGGAAGCGCGTGCCGAGTCCGGCTACCGGAAATACGGCTTTCCTGATCTTGAGCATGGAGCGACTCCCGTAGTGTGGTTCTTCCGTTGACTTGCTGCGAGATGGGGGGCAAAACGAACTGCAAAACGGACCGCGGAACCGGCAGCGAAGCGCACTGCAAGACGGCTGCGGCCGGTCCAGGTGCAGCCAGCGTATCGCCGCGCCGATCCGGGCATCTGCCAACAGTTCGCCATATTCAGCCAGCGCGGCGGTGCGCGCGCCACAGGCCGGCGCGGCCCGACTAGAGTCGGACATGGGGCGGCACAAGCGTGCCGGCGTGCCTGTGCGCAATGGAAGGAATGATGAACTGGTACCGCATCACAGACCTCGGCGATGCCGCGGTGACGCTGCCGCTGGCGCTGGCCGTGGCCTTGTGGCTGCTGCAGGCAGACGGCTGGCGGGTCGCCTTGCGCTGGGCCGCCAGCCTCGCCGCGGGCGCGGCGCTGGTGCTGGCGAGCAAGCTGCTGAACGCCGGCTGCGGCATGTCGCTGGAGAGTTTCGACATGCGCGTGATCAGCGGCCACGCGATGTTGTCGGCGGCGGTGTGGTCGGTGTTCCTCGCCTTGCTCCTGCGCAGCATCAGGCCGGCATGGCGCGACGGCGGCTTCATGCTGGGGCTGTTGCTCGCGGCGCTGATCTGCCTGAGCCGCGTGATGCTCGCCGCGCATACCCCGACCGAAGTGATCGCGGGATGGCTGCTGGGCGGCACGATCGGAGGCTGGGTGCTGCGCGCATGCGCCGCCGCGCCCCGGCGGCTCGGCAATGGCGTGATCGCCGGGGTTGCACTACTCGGCTTGTGCACGGTTGCCTATGGACGCCATGCCCCTTTCGAGCAGATCATCTGGCACTACTCACCGTACTACGCACCGGTGATTTGTCGTTAGGGAGGCTAGTGTGCCGCTTCTTCCCCGCCTGCTTGCCGGGCCCCAGCCGTGCCGCCGCCAGCGCGCCATGGCCAGACATGTCCCGTTCCCGTTTGCCGCCTGCCTGCTCCTGTTCGCCTTCACGGCGTGCGGAGGCGACCGCAGCGCCGACAAGGCCAAGCCCCAGGCCAACGGCAGCGCGCCGCCCGCCGCCGCGGCGGGCGTGACCGACAGCGGCATCCTCAATTGCGCCGCGCCCGCCGCCAGCACCGATGCCGCGCCGGACGGCGATACCCTCGAGGCCGATACGCCGGGCAGCGACGGCACGCGGTTGTTCCCCGCAGGCAGTACCTTCCAGCTCAGCGTCACGACGCGGTCCGCCGCCGCCGATGTCGTGAACTGGACCATCGCCGACACCTGGGGCCGCTCCCGCGCCAGCGGCCAGTTCCCCGTGATCGCCGGCCCGCGCGTATCGACGCTGGACTGCAAGTCGACCATTGCCGGCTACTTCGCCGTATCGGTGAGCCTGGCGTCGGCCGGCGGCGGCGTGCGTTCGCGCGGCACCCGTCCCAACGGCATCGCCACGTTCGGCGTGCTGCCCGATATCTCCGCGGTGCTGCCGGCGGCAAGCTACGCGCGCCAGGACCTGCACCGCTTCGGCGGACAGGGCACGTCCTACCTCGCGCCGGGGCAGACGTGCTGCGACGGCGACGGCTATCGCCCGCTCTATCCCGCGCTGGGTTTGTCCTGGGCCAACGACAACCGCAACTGGTACAAGATGGAGCCCAACGGTCCCAATACCTTCAACCCGGCCACCGACCAGCTCGCGTCCTATTTCAAGCCGGGCGACCTGATGCGGCTGATCCAGCTCGACGGCATTCCCGACTGGGCCAGCCCCGTCGCCGATACCACCCACCACGCCTATGCGCCGAAATCCCTGCCGGCCTACCAGGACTACATGACGCGCGTGGGACAGGAATCGAACACGGTGCGCACGCGCTATTTCCCGGCGCAGTCGGCCAACTACTACCAGGTGACCTGGGAGCCGGACTATGACGGCGGCCTGCCGTGGAAAGACACCGACGCAAACTTCGTGGCGATGTACCGCGCCACCTGGCAGGGCATCCATGCGGGCGATCCCAGCGCCGTGGTGATGGGCACCACCAACGCCTTCCTGCGGCAGAACTCCGTCTGGATCGAGCGCCTGGTGCCGCTCGGCATCGCACAGTACCTCGATGGCGTGACCGCGCATGGCTACTACGATGCGGGCACTTCGCCGTCGCATCCGCCAGAGCGGCTGGTGGGTGCCGCCAGCGCCGACGACGCCGCGAATGCCTTGCCGGCCTCCATGCGCGAACTGCGTCACGTGATGGCCACGCGCCTCAAGCGCGGCGCCAAGCTGTTCGTCACCGAGACCGGCATCAGCTATGACATCGGCTCGACCTACGGCCCCGACTACCCGACGCAGAACATCCTCTTCGCGCACGGTGCGGTGACGGCGCGCACGCACCTGATCATGCTGGGCGAAGGCGCGGACGTGAGCTTCGTGTTCTACGCCGCCGACGCACCGATCGAGCCTGGCTACGGCATCTTCTTCGACCTGGCCAGCGCGAGCGGCAGCTTCGGCACGTCGAGCATCAGCCCCAAGCCCGCGGCGCTGGCGGTGGCGGTGATGACCCGGCTGATCGACGGCACCAATACGCTGGGTCCGCTCAAGGCCTTGCCTGCCGGCGTCTACGGCTATGCATTCCAGCGCCTGGGCAGCAATAGCGTAGTGACCGCGCTGTGGACGCACAACAATGCGAACTGGAGCGCCTCCACCGGCTTCAGCGCGACCTATAGCGTGCCTTACACGCTGCAGGTGGATGCGCCCGGCACCAGCGGCAGCGTGGCGGTGCTGGACATGATGGGCAACGTATCGACGGTGCCCTACGCCAATGGCGTGCTCACGCTCACGCTGACGGAGGCGCCGATCTACGTCATCTCGGCGAACGCCACGGTGGCGCAGGCCGGCGTGACCACGCCGGAGGGATATATCGCGCAATAGGGCGGGCGAGCCCGGCGCGGCGCCATCGGCAAGCGCCCGGCGTGGTTGCGTCGCCGCGGCAAGTCTGCCACCTGCGCCGCACGGCGGCTGCGATGGCACCGCCAGGGTGAGCGGCGCGGAGGGAAGAGAGGAACCGAGGAACGGATGGAAGCGGGCTGCGCGCCGAACGGCTGCGCATGCCTGTGCGGCGCGCAATGCGCAGCCATGCGAGATGCCGGCTGGCTATTTGTTGGCTATTTACTGGCTATTTGTCCCGGGCTTCGAACAGCGCGGTGACGTTCTTGGTCAGCACCAGCAGCGTGGCGGCTTCGGCCAGCGCCTGTTCCTTGCGGCGCAGCTCGCGCTCCAGCTCGCGGATCCTGCGCTGGTCCTGCTCGTGCAGGCGCCGCACGGCGCCCATGCCGCGGCTGTCCGACAGCGCCGCGGCGGCGCTGCGGCGCCAGTATTCCAGCTCGAGCGGGTCGACCGAGTTTTCGCGGCACCAGGCGGACTTCTGCAGCTCGCCCATGGCGCCGGTGGCCAGCACGGCTTCGAGCCGGGCTTCGCCGGCCGCAGCCGGGTCGGCCGACGGCATGGCCATGGCATCGGCGCGCCACCGCCCGAGTGCTGCCAACGAGATATGCATCTCGGTCGCGACCTGCTCGACGCTGGCATTCTCGGGAGGCAGCATCCGCGCTACCGCGAGATCCTTGATGGCCTGAGCATACCTAGCCACTGTGGTTCACCCTGTTTCTCCGTGCGACGGTATCCGGTGCGCTAGGCGGCGTGCTGTTCGCCGGGTTGCAGCGCCGGCTGGCCGCGCCGGTTGGCCGGGAAAAGTGCGTCCCGGATGCGCAAGAACGGAAATTCGATGGCCCGCGTGGCGGCATAGCCGACCAGGATGGCGACTGCGAACTGCACCACCAGCGCCAGGCCCCATAGCGGGATCGCCGGTACGCCGAACGCCGTTGCCTTGCGGATAAAGATCTCGCCGGGCGCCAGCGCCACCGAGTGCCACAGGTAGATCCCGTAGGAGTACACGCCGATCCACGCCACCGCGCGGTACAGCCGTGCGCTGCGCAGCGTGCCGGAATACTCGAGCACGAGCACGATCAGCGCGGCAAAGCCGATCGACTGGATGGTGTAGCCGATGGTTTCCTCCAGCACCAGGTTCCGCTGCAGCACCACCAGCCATACCACCGTGGCCGCGACGACCGATACCAGCACCAGCTTCCGGCTCGCTATGCGGCGGTACAGCTCGGGCTTCATCCAGTAGATCGTGGCCAGCATCACGCCGTACAGCAGGCTGTCGATGCGGTATTGCGTGTAGGCCGAAGCGCCCTCGAGGTCGCCGCTGGCCACCGCGAAGCAGCGTGCCGCCAGCACCACCACGCACAGCGCCGCCGTCACCCACAGGATGGTGCCGGCGCGCAGGCTCCAGCGCGCCACCAGCAGCAGCACCGCGGGCAGGAACAGGTAGAAGTGCTCCTCGACGGCAAGGCTCCAGGTCTGCGCGATGGAGCTGCCGAAATAGTTCTGCAAGTGCGTCAGGTTCTGGTACAGGAAGGAGCTGGTCGGGTGCCTGCCCGCGAGCACGTGGAACAGGATCAGTGCGTAGTACGCCGGCCAGATCTTGAAGATGCGGCGGATGATGAAGCGCCGCGCATCCACCTGCCCGCGCTGCGCATACTGGCGCAGCAGCAGCCCGCCGACGAGGAAGCCGCTCAGCGTAAAGAAGAGGTTGACGCCCTCGCGGCCGAAGTTCTTGAGCGGGTACTCGAGCAGCGCGATCCACTGGCTGCCGGTCGCGACCGTGTGGAAGTGCATCCCCATCACGGCAATGATGGCCAGCCCGCGAACGAAATCCAGCTCTATCGAGCGGTTTCCTATGTGCTTGCCGTGGGTGGCCGGGTTTTCCATATTGTTCTCCTCCAAGGGCGCTTCCGAAATGGTCCCGGCGGTGGTCCCGGCGCTGGTTCCGGCGGCCCCCGGCGCGGCCAGGGTGCGGGCGGCGCCTGGCTGGCCGCTGGCCACCTGGCCCGGCGTGCTGTACGCGCCAGGCTTACCGCTCGCCGTGCGTGCCAGGTTCACCTGGCGTACTGAAGCGCTTGCGGATAAACCGGCACGGATTGCCGCCGTAGATGCCTTCGGGCTCCAGCGAGCAATGCACCACCGACAGCGGCGTGACCACCGCCGAGCGCCCGATCGTGATGCCCTTCTGGACCACGCACCTGGCGGTGATCCACACGCCATCCTCGATCACGATCGGTGCGACCTGCAGGTCCATGCTGCCGTCCACTTCGTGCGAGCCGGCCGTGAGGAAGCTGCCTTGCGAGATGCACACGTTCGAGCCGATGCGGATCGGCGCCTGGTTGTAGATCCAGACGTCCACGCCGAACCAGCAACTGTCGCCGACCTCCAGGTTCCACGGCGACTTGACGCGAATCGGATGGACCAGCCGGCAGTGCCTTCCGATGCGCGCGCCGAACAGCCGCAGCAGGCCGGCGCGCAGGCCGGAAAATGGCATCAGCTTGTTGTTGATGATGAGCGCCTCGATCACGAACCAGATCGCCTCGACCAGCTGGCTGCGGCGGCGGACATAGTTGCCTTTGCCGGCGAGGTCGAGATCGATGACTCGGCCACCGGCGCGGCCTGCGTATGCCTGGCGGCTACCGTCGCGCACATCCGCTGCGCCGGCTTCGCGGCGCTTGGCCGCCCGATCCAGGTAATCTGCGTAAGCTTCGGTTTTCATGTCCGGCCCTTCGTGCTTCGCGTTCCGCTGGCGATTTCATTCATTTCGTTCCTGTCGGGAAAATTATCGAACGTGAAAACGCGGGCGCACCGCTATTTGGCCGGATTGGCCTCTGGCAAGGGGCGTTTTGGCGGCATCGCACTACGGCGCGCGGGTCGCGGGCCTCAGATGGCCGCGCGGCGCAGCGTCTGCTTGAATTCGCTCAGGGTGTTATGCGCCAGCAGGTGGGCGCGCGGTGGCCCTTGCGCAGGTACCGCCGGCTGCATTGCGCGCGCAGGCGAGGCGAGCTGGTCGAGAGCGCGCCCGATGGCCGCGACGGAGAGATCCTCCAGCACCGGCCCGAGTTCGCGGCCGTGGCAGAACCAGCCGATCAGCCCGTCGGCCGTGGCGATGACAGGCTTGCCGGCGCGGTAAGCCTGCACCAGCACTCCGCTCATGCCGTAGTGCCCCTTGTAGCCGAGCCATACCGCGTCGCAGGCGCAAAACAGGGCGGCTTCTTCCTCGTCGGTAATGAAGCGGTCCAGGATGAGCGGCGGAGGCAGCAATGCAGGCGCGGCCTCGCTCAGGAATGCGCGCATCTGCGCATCCTGCTGTCCCGCCACCACCAGGGCCGGCGCATGCGGGCGGCCCGCCAGCGCCGCCACCAGTTCGCAGATGCCCTTGCGCTCGGTGATGGCACCGTAGACCAGCAGGTGCGCGCCTTCGCCCAGCCCGAAGCGCGCCCTGGCCGCGGCGGGATCGGCCGGGAGGGCATCCGGACACGGGTCGGCAAGATAGGCGACGCAGGCAATCGAGGCGACATCCTGCGTGCGCCCGCCGGCGCGCGCGCACCATTGCGGCAGCGTCGGGTCGATCGACAGGAGCGTCTTCATGCCGCCGGTGCCGAGCGCGCGCCGGAACAGCCAGGTCTTGACCGCGTTGACCAGCGGCCGCCTGGGCGCCTTCACGCCCACCTTGCTGTGATGGAAGTTCGCGCGCATCGTGATGCCGACCCAGGGCACGGCGCCGAACGGCGAGCCCAGCAGCGGCAATATATAGAGGAAGTAGTCGGCATAGGGCACGACCACCAGCGAGGCGGCGCGCTCGGCGCTGGCGATGCGGAACGCGTGGCGGAACATGCGCCAGAAGCGCACATAGGCGATGCGGCCCAGGCCGTCGCCCGCCGCGGCCGGCGCCGGCACGAACAGGAGCGTGGTGTGCGGCTGGGGGCTGTCGAGCAGCCGCCGTGCGAGAGGGTGATCGCGGTTTGACGGATCGGTCGCTACCATGCAGTGATACCCGGCTTCGCGGTAAGCCTGCATCGCCCATTCGACATAGCGCCAGCGGTGCCCGGTAAAGTCGTGCTCGATGATCAGTGCGGTCGGGTCGGGCATGGCGTATCCAGGCCCGGCGCGGGCCGCCGTGCTGCAGGTTGCGAAAGACTCGTCCTTTTCACATTAGCACCGTGCCTGCCGCGCCAGCCGCCAATATGTGGCCACGCCTGGCGGAAAAGGACTGGGCCGGCGCGGCCGGGACGCAAGCTCGCGCCGGCGCGCTTGTCCACATGGTCATCGCCTTGGTGACGGATTAACGCTATGCCATGGCGATTCCCGCCTGCACGGCTACGGTAGATTGGGTCGCATGGCTCGCAATAGCCACCGGCGCGGCGCGTGACCATCTTTGTGCGCGTCGTCGCCGCCACCGCTGTCGCCACGGGACAACAGAGCAATATGGCCAGATCCCTGAAAGGTGTCGCATTCCTGCCACCGGGTAGCCTGGATGCGAGTTCGGCTGCGTGGGTGCTGGCGCAGCAGGTGCTGGTGCGCGGGCTGGTCGCCGTGAAGTTCCTCATGGTGGGGCGCATCCTCGGGCCGTCGGCCGTCGGCATCGCCGCGGTGGCGCTGCTGGCCGTGGCCATTGCCGAGGCCCTCAGCGACACGGGCCTGCCACAGGCCGTGGTGCAGGGCCAGCAGCCGCCCACGACCGACCAGCTCGGCGCGCTGTGGACCGTGCTGACCTGCCGCGGTGCGCTGGTGGCGTTGCTGCTGGCGGCGCTGGCGCCGGTGCTGCAGACGCAGTTCCACCTGGAGGGCGGCCTGCTGCCGCTGCTGATGGCCGCCGCGCTGCCGCTGCTGCGCGGGCTGGCCTCGCCGGCCTATTTCGTGGTCACGCGCGAGCGCGGCTTCCAGCAGATCGCCGGGGTCGAGGTGGCCGCCGCCGCCACCGACTGCGTGGTCGGCCTGGCCTGCGCGCTGGCCGGCGCCGGTGCCAGCGCCATCCTGATCGGCCTGCTGGCCGGCGAATCGCTCAAGAGCGCGCTGACCTGGCTGACCATGAAGCCCCGCCCGCCGCTGCGCCCGCGCTGGTCGGGCATCGGCCACTACATGGGATTCAGCCGCTGGATCTGGGCGGGCAGTGTGGTCAACCTGCTGCTCAACCAGTTCGACAAGGTCATCGTGGGCAAGCTGCTCGGGCCGGCCCAGCTCGGCGTGTACCAGATGTCGTCCAAGTTCGCGCAGATGCTGCTGGCCGACGCCGGGATCGCCATGTCGCAGTACCTGTTCCCCACCTTCGCCGCGCGCTTCCGCAAGCAGGACGGCTCCGACGCCACGCTGCTGCGGCGCTTCGTGCTGATCGGCGGCCTGGGGCTGGCCTGCGTGGTGGTGGTGCTGCGGCTGGTGGCGGAGCCGCTCTTCATGCTGATCCTGGGGCCGGCGTGGCTCGGCGCCGTGCCGCTGTTCCGCATCTTCACCATCTATATGGCGATCGGCGCGCTGATCGCCGTGCTGGTGGCGTACCTGCGGGCGGTGGGCCTGCCCAAGGCGGCCACGCAGGCCTCGGTGATCCAGATCGGCGTGCTGCTCGCCACGGTGCCCTTCGCCACGCACTACCGGGGCGCGATCGGCATTGCCTGGGCCATGACGCTGGGCCTGTCGTGCGCGGCCGGCTGGATGCTCTACCAGATACGCCGGCTACGGACAACGAGGAGGGCATGATGCGGATTCTCCATCTGGTGTTGACGCCGCGCCTGTCGGGCGCGGAGATGCTGGCCAAGGATCTGGCCATCCACCAGCAAGCCTATGGCGATACCGTGTGCGTGTCGGCGCTGATGCCGCAGCAGGACGATTTCCTGCCGCTGCGCGCCCAGCTCGACGCCGCCGGCGTGCGCTGCATGTTTCCCGACCAGCCGCGCCGCCTGCCCGGGCGCCTGTGGCACCTGCGCGGCGCGCTGCGCGCATACCAGCCCGACATCATCTTTGCCCACGCCACCATTCCGGCTTTCTATGCGCGCGCGCTGCCGTCGCGGGTGCCGGTGGTCTACGTGATGCACTCGGCCGCCAACGATTTCGAGAGCAAGCTGTTCCGCTGCGTCGAACGCCTGCTCTCCACGCGCGCCCGCGCGGTGATCGGCGTCTCGCAAGGGAACCTGCGCGACTACATCGGCGCGGTGGGCGAGCATCCGCTGATGGCGGTGATTCCCAACGGCGTGGACACCAGCCGTTTCTTCATCCACCCCGCGGCTACGCGCGAGGCGCCCGGCGACGCGCGCGCGCCGCTGGTGGTGCAGGTTGGGCGCTACGCGGCGATCAAGAACCAGCTGCAGACCGTGCTTGCGTTCCGCGAAGCGCTGCAGAGCGTGCCCGGCGCGCGGCTGGAAATGTATGGCGTGATCGAGGACCCGGCTTACTACGCCGAGGTCTGCGCGCTGGTGTCCAGCCTGGGGCTGGTCGACAGGGTCTGGGTCAACGGGCCGCAGAACAACGTGCCGGAGCTGCTGGCGGCGGCGAGCGTGTTCGCCATGCCGTCGGCCTCGGAGGCGCACAGCATCGCATTCCTGGAGGCGCTGGCCACGGGCGTGCCGGTGGTCGCCAGCGCCATTCCCGCCTTTGCCTTCGCACGGGACTACCCCGGCGTGCAGTTGCTCGATACCGGCGATGCCGCCGCGTATGGAGCGGCGCTGACGCGCGCGCTGGCGCAGCCGCGCGTGGCGCGCCCGCTCGACGGGCTGACGCTCAACGATACCGCCGGCCAGTACCGCCTCCTGGCGCGCAGGCTGCTGAGTTCGGCGTGACGCAGAGGTGGCAGAGGCGGGGCGCAGGTGTGATGGAGGCGTGGCGGAAGTGTGAGCGTGATGGCGCCTTGATACCAGGCAAGAGGGCGAGGGGAAAAAAGGAGGAGACATGGAACGCAAGCGCGTACTTGTATTGAGCCCGCATGCTGATGACGCCGAACTGGGCGTCGGCGGGTACCTGGCGCGGGTCGTCGACGCCGGCGGCGAAGTCCTGGTGGCCCTGGCGACGGCCGGCACCAGCCGTTCGCTGAACCTCGGGCGCGAAGTGAGCGAGCGCGAGCGGCTCGGGGAGTTCCTGGAGTCGATGAAGGTGCTGGGCGTGCAGGCAACCGAGATCCTGACCACCGGCTTCGATGGCGCGCTCGACGCCGTGCCGCGCGCGCAGATGATCCACCGCCTCGACATGTTGCAGAACCGCTTCGAACCCGACGAGGTGTTGATCCCGCTGGCCTCCTCGCACCAGGACCATCGCTACTGCTGGGAAGTCGGCCTCGCGGCTACGCGCCCGAGCCGCGCCAAGCATGCGCCTGGCCTAGTGGCCGCCTATGAGTATCCGGCGACTTGCTGGGGTGGCGGCGGCATCGTGAGCGTGGCTGGCGGCACCCTCTATATCGATGTGAGCACGACATGGCAGCGCAAGATCGATGCGCTGCGCCAGCACGTCTCGCAGATCCACGAAGGGGCCGGCCATCTGGTCGGGGTGGAAGGCGTCACCGCGCTGGCGCAGTGGCGCGGCGCCGAGTCCGGCTTCCCACTGGCCGAGGTATTGCACGTCCTGCGCATGCGCTGGGGCGCCTGACCGGCCCCGGCGGGCTGCCCGCAGGGCAGGTCGTTCCGGCCGCGCCGGAGGGCCTGCCCGTGCCTCGTCCGTCGTTCTCCTGAGTTCCATTCTCACGCTGCCGCCGCGCGAACCCGTGCGCGCCGCCGCTTGCGCGCGCCGGCGCTCGCACGCGGCGCATGCGCCATTTTCACCGCCGCGCCGGATGAAAGGCGCCGTAACAATAGAAGAATCTCGCGAACTGCGCATGTGGCTCAATCGGGATCGGATGCGACATATTAATTATTTTTTCTTAATTTTATTATTTGTAAAAAACTACAAAATGGCATTTCCGTCCGTGCGAAATTAATTGTAAGCAAAAGTTAATGTTATGACTATTGCCGTCCATGCACTTTAATAGGACCTTATGTTCGCTGGCACGCATTGTTTTTTCTGCGAAATTTGCTGCTTAGCAACATGGTGCCTACAGTGCAAGAACCTCATCCGGCGCCGTATTACAGCGGTTATGCGGGCCAGATTCTTGCTGGTGTAGTGGGAGGCGCATCCGATTTTTCAGGGATTTTTCTGATAGACGGATGCCTTCCGCCAACATCTCGCTACTTTCCGACACCGTCATATTCCTAGGGTTTCGGGATGGCTACGATGCAACGCAACACCAATTAAATATTCTCGCGGAAACGGTTCATCAATTCTTTGGGGGGAGAATCATGCCCTATGCGCAACTCGAACCGGCGACGGTTAGTTGGCTCAGTTCCTCGCTTAGCACTTCCATAAACCGTTCCAAGTGCGCCGTGCGTCGCGTTGGCATTCTCCTGTTCGACGGATTCTCCTTATTGGGGGCCGGGCTGGTGGCGGAACTGTTCCAGACCGCCAATGAATGCTCGGCCGCTGCTTCCGGAAAAGAGTCTGCCTACGACGTCCAGCTGCTTTCCGTCGATGGCGGGAGTGTCGCCTGCTCCGCCGCCATGCGGGTGTGGACGGACGGGCTCGATCCGCGTGAGTTCTCCGGCTTCGACGTCCTCTTCATCGCCGGCGGCGCGGGTGCGCGCAACGCCGCCGCCGACGAGCGGCTGCTGCGCTGGTTGCGCGTGGTGTCGCCCAGGACGGCAACCGTCAGGCCGATCGCCGAAGGGCGCGCGGTGCTGGCCGCGGCTGGCATCCTCAAGTCGCAGGGTGGCGAGCACAGCAACGTGATCTATGGCCTGCACAGCGCCGACGAGTCCGGCGAGCAGTACGAACTGGTGCGCAGCGCGCTGACGCTGATCAAGCGCGACCTGGGCCTGGACGTGGCGCGCGCGGTGGGCAGCCGCGTGATGCCGGCGTGGACCGCCCGCCTGATGCCACGGCTTGCCGACACCGGCACCACCAGCGTGGGCGACAAGATCCGCAGCGCCGCACGATGGCTCCACGAGCACTGCGAGCAGCAGATCTCCGTGTCCGACGCGGCCCAGGTGGCGACCATGAGCGAACGCAATTTCCTGCGACGCTTCAAGCTCGAAATGGGCGTGACGCCTTCTGACTACCTCCTGCACGCACGGCTCGACACCGCCTGCAGCTTCCTCGCCGAGACCGAGTTGCCGGTCGACAAGGTGGCAAGGCGCTGCGGCATGGGCAATGGCGACAGGCTGGCAAAGATCTTCCGCAAGCGCATGTCGATCTCGCCCACCGAGTACCGCCAGCGCAGCAAGTCCGGTGCCGCGGAAGCGGAGCAATGAGATGCGGGGAACCTGGCAGCAGCACAGGGCACAGCGCAGGCGCCATCGCTGCGTGTGCGCGCTGCTGCATCGGCTGGCGGCCGCCACGCACGGCGGCGCACAGCCAGGCGCAACGGGAGCACGGCTCCACTTGAAGGAGGACCGGGATATGTCGAATACGCTCGTGGAAGGCGATGCCGCGCACTTGTCGGCGCAAGCGCAGGTGCCGGATACTGCCGCGCGCTTGCGCATCACCCCGGTCGTGCTGGCGGGTGGCGCCGGTACCCGGCTGTGGCCGTTGTCGCGGGAGCACTTTCCCAAGCAGCTGATCGACCTGGTCGGCCCGGATTCGCTGCTGCAGGCCACCGTGCGCCGCATGCAAGGCTTCACGGGCAGGCATCCGGTGGAATCCACCGCCATCATCGTCTGCGGCGACGAGCACCGTTTTGTCACCGCGGAGCAATTGCAGGCCAGCGGCATGGAAGGCCGGCTGGTGGTGGAGCCGGTGCGGCGCAATACCGCGCCCGCGCTGACCCTGGCCGCGGCGCTGGCCTATGCCGGCGGCGAAGACGCGATCCTGGTGGTGATGCCGGCGGATCACGCCATCCCCGATACCGGCGCATTCCATCGCACGCTGGCGCTCGCCGCCGTCCACGCGGAGCAGGGCGCCATCGTCACGCTGGGCGTGCCGCCCACGCGCCCGGATACCGGCTACGGCTATATCAAGCTCGGCGAGCCGTTGCAGGACGGGGTGCGCCGCATGGAGCGCTTCGTCGAAAAGCCCGCGGTGGAACTGGCCACGCAATACGTGGCCAGCGGCAACTACTGGTGGAACAGCGGCATCTTCGTGGTGCGCGCAACGGTCTGGCTGAAAGCCATCGAGGTCCTGCATCCGGCCATCCACGAGATGTGCGTCGCCGCCGCCGCGGAAGGCGAGCAGGACGGCCAGTTCTTCCGGCCCTGCGCCAGGCAGTTCCTGCTGAGCCCGTCGGACTCGATCGACTATGCCGTGATGGAGCGGCTCGACAGCGCCGAGGCGCCCTGCCATGGCGTGGTGGTGCCCCTGGAGGCCGGGTGGTCCGATCTGGGCTCATGGGACGCGGTGTGGGACGCCATGGACAAGGATACGTCCGGCAATGCCGCGCGCGGCCGCGTGGTGTTCGAGGGGGCGCACTCCAGCTATGTGCACTCCGACGGCCGGCTGGTGGCCTGCGTGGGCACCAGCAATATCGTGGTGGTCGAGACCGCCGATGCGGTGCTCGTGGTGGACCGCTCGCACGTGCAGGACGTCAAGGACGTGGTTGCGCGCATGAAGATCCTGCACGCGCCGGAGGCCGATGCCCACCGCAAGGTGCGGCGCCCCTGGGGCTTCTACGACTCGATCGAGCACGGCGACCGCTTCCAGGTCAAGCGCATCGTGGTGCAGCCGGGTGCGCGCTTGTCGCTGCAGTTGCATCACCACCGCGCGGAGCACTGGGTGGTGGTCAGCGGCACCGCGCTGGTGGTGCGCGGAGATGAGAAGTTCCTGCTCAGCGAGAACCAGTCCACCTTCATTCCGCTGGGCGTGCTTCACCGCCTGGAGAACCCCGGGAAGCTGCCGCTGGAAATCATCGAGGTGCAGTCGGGCGGCTATCTCGGCGAAGACGACATCGTGCGTGTCGACGACACCTACGGGCGCTGCGCCTGACGGTCCCGCCCGGACGGCGGGCGCCGCAAGGCCGGTGCGAGCGGCCAGTGCGGGGCGAACAGCGAGGAAGGGAAGAGCGGGAAAAGAGGGAAAAGAGGGAAAAGGGACAAGCGGGCCAGGCGGGAAGAAACACGGAAACACGGGCAACAGATGCAACTGAGACGGCGGCACGGCGCGGGGCGGGGGTAGTTTCGGGCAAGGCAGGAAGGCACCGGGAGAGGGGAACATGCTGAAGATCGAAGGCTTGCTGGCACGCATGCTGGATGTCGCGCTGGTGTTCGCGGGAGCGGCCATCGCCTCGCACATCCGCTTCGACGAGATGGCGCAGCGCACCTTCTACGATGTCTTCCTCGCGCTGTCGGTGGCCTTCACGCTGGCATTGTTTCCCGCCTTCGGCATCTACGATTCCTGGCGCGGCCGCTCCAAGATCGGGCTGGCGGGGCACCTGGCGCTGGCGTGGCTGCTGGTGCAGCTGTGCGGCATCATGGTGCTGTTCTCCCTGCACCACGCCTCCATCGTCTCGCGGCTGTGGTTTGCCTACTGGACCGCTTCCACTGGCGCGCTGCTCATCCTCTCGCGCCTGCTCACGCACAGCGTGCTCGGCCAGGTGCGCAGCGCCGGCATGAACCTGCACAAGGTCGCCGTGGTGGGGTGCGGCGCGCACTGCAGCGCTGTCATCCGGCGCAGCGCAGGGGCGCCGGCCTCGGGTTTTCGCGTGGTCGCGGCGTTCAACGTGGCGCCCTCCGTGGGCAGCCTCAACGTGAAGGTGCCCACCTTCGAGGATCGGGTGGCCTTCCACCGCTACATCCGCTCGCAGGACATCCACGAAGTCTGGCTGGCGCTGCCGCTGTCGGAAGAGCGCACCATCCTGGAGTTCGTGGCGGAGTTCCGCGAGGAGCTGGTCAATGTCCGCTTCATGCCGGACCTGCGCAGCCTGGCCCTGTTCGACAGCGGCACCGTCGAGCTGATCGGCATGCCCGCCATCAACCTGGTGGCGTCGCCGCTGTCCCCCAGCGCGCTGCGGCAGAAGGATGTGTTCGACCGCCTGTTCGCCGCCGCCGCGCTGATCGGCTTGTCGCCGCTGCTGGTGGCCATCGCCATCGCCGTCAAGCTGTCCTCGCACGGGCCGGTGCTGTTCAGGCAGAAGCGCAAGAGCGCCGATGGCCGCATCTTCACCATCTACAAGTTCCGCTCGATGCGCGCGCATGCGGAGGCGGCGGGCGTGGTCACGCAGGCCACCCGCAACGATCCGCGCGTCACGCGCGTGGGGGCCTTCCTGCGCCGTACCAGCCTGGACGAGCTGCCGCAGTTCTTCAACGTGTTGCGCGGGGACATGTCGGTGGTGGGCCCGCGCCCCCATGCCATCGAGCATGACGACCAGTACCAGAAGCTGGTGAGCGGATACATCCACCGCTATCGCGTGAAGCCCGGCATCACCGGCTGGGCCCAGGTCAACGGCTTTCGCGGCGAGACCGACCGCATCGAAAAAATGGAAGGCCGCATTGCCTGCGACCTGTACTACCTGGGCAACTGGTCGTTCGCGCTGGACATGCGCATCATCGCGGCCACCGTGGTCAAGGGGCTGATTCATCGCAACGCATATTGAAGAACGCCTGCGCTGCGCCGCAGGCGGACAAGCAATGGTCACAGGGAGTCAAAGCTATGGCTGCGAAGTTCGACACCCAGTACACAGATGTCTCCGGCGGGTCGGAGCTTCGCCTTTCCGACTACCTCGTCACGCTGCTTGAGAACTGGCGCATGATCACCGCCGTCACGCTGCTGGCGCTGGCGGTGGGCACCTGCTTCGCGTTCCTGCAAAGCCCGGTCTACCGTGCCGACGCGATGATCCAGGTGGAAGACAGCAAGGGCAACCAGAACCAGAACCAGAACAATTCGCTGCAGACGCTGTCCTCGATCTTCGATTCCAAGTCCTCCGCGGCGGCCGAGACCGAGCTGATCCGCTCGCGGCTGGTGGTGGAAGAAGCCGTACGCAAGCTGCACCTGGATATCGCCGCCGGGCCGCGCTACTTTCCCGTGATCGGGCGCTGGCTGGCATCGCTCAACGGGAGCTTGGCGGCGCCGACGACGCTGCTGGGCCTGTCCGACTACGCGTGGGGCCCGGAGTCGATCACGATGTCCTCGTTCGAGACGCCGCAGAAGTCATACGGCAAGCCATTCGTGCTGGTGGTCGAGGGCGATCGCAGCTATAGCCTGCGCGACCCCGATGGCAACCCCGTGCTGCAGGGCCGCGTCGGCGAAGAGACCACCGGCACCACGCCGCTGGGTCCGGTGAGCGTGCGCATCGACCAGCTGGTGGGGCGCAAGGGCTCGCAGTTCGTGCTGGTGCGCTCATCCACCGTCGGCACCGTGGAGCGCATCCAGCGCGCGCTCTCGGTCGGCGAACTGACGCTGCAGTCGGGCATCATCCGTGCGAGCCTCGAAGGCCCGGACAGCAAGCTCACCGCCGATATCATCAACACCATCGCGCGCCAGTTCGTGCAGCAGGACATCGGGCGCCGCTCGGCCGAGGCCGAGCACACCCTGGCCTTCCTCGACCAGCAGCTGCCGGCCCTGCGCAAGCAGCTCGATCAGGCCGAGGAGCGCTACAACGCCTTCCGCAACCGCCAGGGCACCGTCAATCTCGGGGAAGAGAGCCGCCTGCTGCTGCAGCAGATCGTGGACAACAAGGCCAGCCTGGACAAGCTGCAGACGCGGCTGTCCGAGGTGCGCACGCTCTACACCGACCAGAACCCCGCCGTGCAGGCGCTGACCGCGCAGATCGCCACGCTGACCTCGCAGCAGGGCGCGCTGCGCCGCAAGGTGTCGGTGCTGCCAGATACCGAACAGGCCGCTTTGCGCCTGGAGCGCGATGTACGCGTCAACACGGAGCTGTACACCAACCTGCTCAACAATGCCCAGCAGTTGCGCGTGGTCAAGGCGGGGCAAGTCGGCAACGTGCGCGTGGTGGACTTCGCCGAGCCGGCGGACGACCCCGTGCGCCCGCAGCGCGTCGTGCTGATCCTGATCAGCGGCGGCGTCGGCCTGGTGCTGGGCGCGTTGCTGGCCTTCCTGCGCAAGGGGCTGTATGGCGGGGTGGAGCATCCGCAGGAGCTGGAGCGGATGCTGGGCGTGCCGGTTTGCGCGGTGATCCCGCGCAGCCGCACCCAGCTGCGGCTGCAGCGTGAAATCCACTCTGGCCGCAACCGCCAGGGCGTACTGGCGGCGCGCGCGCCCGACGACATCGCCGTGGAGGGCGTGCGCAGCCTGCGCACGGCCTTGCGGGGTGCGCTGGCCACCGCCAGCAACAACGTGGTGATGCTGACCGGGTCGAGCCAGGATGCCGGCAAGTCGTTCATGTCGGTCAACCTGGCCGCGCTGGTGGCATCGGGGCGCAAGCGCGTGCTCCTGATCGACGGCGACATGCGCCGCGGCGAGGTCCACGCGCATTTCGGGCTGGCGCAGGTGCCGGGCCTGTCCGATGCGCTGATGGGCACGGATATCGATTCCGTGGTGGTGCACGACGTGCTGCCCGGCCTGGATGTGCTGCCGCGCGGCACGCTGCCCGCCGATCCCGCCGAGCTCCTGATGAGCGAGCGCCTGGACTCCCTGCTCGACCACTTCAAGCAGCGCTATGACATGGTCGTCATCGACACGCCGCCGGTGCTCGCGGTGACCGATGCGGCGCTGCTGGGCCGGCATGCCGGCACCACGCTGCTGGTGGTGCGGCATGGCCGCCATTCGGCCAACGAAGTGGCCGAGACCGCGCGGCGGCTCAACAACGGCAGCGTCACGCTGCAGGGCGTGCTGCTCACCGACGTGCCCAAGCCGCCCTTGCAGCTGCGCACGGGCTACACCGATTACTACGGTTACCAGGGCAGCGCGAAGTAGCGCGCCCGCCACCGGGCGCGGCCCGGTCCGCGATGCAGATCACCAATACCAACACCAACACCAACGCACGGCGGGAGAATGACGATGACGCACAAGGTTGCTCTGATCACAGGCATTACCGGGCAGGATGGCTCTTATCTTGCGCAGCTGCTGCTGGAAAAGGGGTACGAGGTGCACGGCGTCAAGCGGCGCACCTCCCTGTTCAACACGGACCGCATCGATCATCTCTATCGCGAGCCGCACGATCCCGACCGGCACTTCTTCCTGCATCACGGCGACCTGACCGACGCGAGCAGCATGCTGCGCGTCATCCAGCAGGTGTTGCCCGACGAGATCTACAACCTGGCGGCGCAGAGCCACGTGGCGGTGTCCTTCGAGGAGCCCGAGTACACGGCCAACGCCGACGGGCTCGGCACGCTGCGGCTGCTCGAAGCCATCCGCATCCTCGGGCTGGAGAAGAAGACGCGCTTCTACCAGGCCTCGACCTCGGAGCTGTACGGGCTGGTGCAGGAAGTGCCGCAGAAGGAAACCACGCCGTTCTATCCGCGCAGCCCGTACGCGGTGGCCAAGCTCTACGCCTACTGGATCACGGTCAATTACCGCGAGGCCTATGGCATGTATGCCTGCAACGGCATCCTCTTCAACCACGAGAGCCCGGTGCGCGGCGAGACCTTCGTCACGCGCAAGATCACGCGCGCGATCTCGCGCATCGCGGTGGGGCTGCAGGACGAGTTCTACCTTGGCAACCTCTCCGCGCTGCGCGACTGGGGCCATGCGCGGGACTACGTGGAGATGCAGTGGCTGATGCTGCAGCAGGAGCATCCGGAGGATTTCGTCATCGCCACCGGCGAGCAGTACAGCGTGCGCGATTTCGTCCAGTGCGCCGCGGCGGAGCTGGGGGTGACGGTGCGCTTCGAAGGCACGGGCGTGGACGAGGTTGGCGTGGTGGAGCGGGTGCAAGGCAAGGAAACCCGTCTCGCGCCGGGCAAGGTGATCCTGCGCGTGGACCCGAAGTATTTCCGCCCCACAGAGGTGGAGACGCTGCTGGGAGACCCGTCCAAGGCCCATGAGAAGCTCGGCTGGAAGCCCACGACATCGTTCGCCAAGCTGGTCAAGGAAATGGTGCGGGCCGACTTCCAGATTGCCCGGCGCGACGCGCTGGTGACACTGGCCGGCTTCCAGGCGCTCGAGCATCACGAGTAACGCCACCCCGTCATCCACAAACGACTCCACGAGCGACTCCAACAGCAAGAGCCATGGAAAAAGACTCCGTTATCTATATCGCCGGGCACAACGGCATGGTGGGCTCGGCGCTGCTGCGGCGCCTGCGCGCCGAGGGATACAGCAACCTGGTCACGCGTGACCGCGCCGAACTGGATCTGACCGACCAGGGTGCCGTGCACCGCTTCTTCGCCGACGAGGGCATCGACGTCGTGCTGCTGGCCGCCGCGCGCGTCGGCGGGATCCTTGCCAATGCCCTGCGCCCGGTCAATTTTCTCTATGAGAACCTGGTCATCGAGACCAATGTGATCCACGCCGCGTACCAGGCCGGCGTGGGGAGGCTGGTGTTCTTCGGCTCCTCGTGCATCTATCCGCGCGAATGCCAGCAGCCCATCCGCGAGGAGTACCTGCTGGCCGGTCCGCTGGAGCGCACCAACGAGGCCTACGCGATCGCCAAGATCGCCGGGCTGAAGCTGTGCGAGGCATACAACCGCCAGTACGGCGCGCGCTATTTCAGCCTGATGCCGACCAACCTGTACGGCCCGAACGACAACTACGACCTGTCCACCAGCCACGTGCTGCCCGCGCTGATCAGCAAGGCCTACACGGCGGTGCGGGAGGGCGCATCGACCTTGCAGATCTGGGGCACCGGCACGCCGCGGCGCGAGTTCCTGCACGTGGACGACCTCGCCGCGGCCACGCTGTTCATGCTCGAGCACGACGTGGCCGAAGGCGTGTTCAACGTCGGCACCGGCACGGACCTGCCGATCCGCGAGCTGGCCGAGCGCATCTGCCGTGTCGCCGGGTTCGCGGGCACGCTGTCGTTCGACACCTCCAAGCCGGACGGCACGCCAAGCAAGCGGCTGGACATTTCCAGGCTGGCGCGGCTCGGCTGGCAGCCCGCGATCAGCCTCGACGAGGGTATCGAATCCGTCTACCAGGAGTACGCGAGTCGCAGGGATGGTGCCTTGCCCGGGGGGGCGCCGGCCGAGGCCGACGCACAGGCAAGCGCCGTCATCGAGTGACGAGATACAGGAGCGAATCATGGCAGGTTCAGTCACCATATTCCATAACATCGTCTGGTCACGTCACAAGGGCGCCGTGTTCTCGGCGTTGTACAGCCAGTCGGCGGCCAGCCCGATCCGGTACACCATGGTGCAGATCGCCGAGACCGAGCACTACCGGGTGGGCTTTTCCGATGTGGACTACTCCTTCCACAAATACCCGATGCACCAGCTGTACACCGGCTGCTACGAGGACGTGCCGCGCTGGAAGATGACAGCGCGCCTGACCTGGGAAGTGTTCAAGGCCAAGAGCGAGCTGGTGGTGCTGCCGGGCTATCACCGGCCGGAGTACTGGGCCATGCTGCTGGCTTGCATCGTCACCGGCAAGCGGCGCGCGGTGTTCTGCGATTCCACCGGGCGCGACCGGCCCCGGCGCATGCTGACCTCGATCCCCAAGCGGCTGTTCTTCTCGTTGTGCCACGGCTATTTCGGCTTCGGCGAGCGCAGCCGTGAATACCTGATGTCGCTCGGCGCCAAGCCCGAGCTGATCTTCACGCCATGCCAGGCCGCGGCGATGCCGGCCACGTACCGGCCAGAGCAGGTGGTGCGCGAACGCCTGCGCCACCGGGCCGATGGCAAGCCGGTGTTTCTCTACGTGGGCCGCCTGTCCGAGGAAAAGGGCCTCGATACCTTGCTGAGCGCGTTTGCCGGGCTGCGCAAGCAGATCCCCGCGGCCACGCTGCGCATCGTCGGCACCGGCCCGCTGGCCGGCACCTTGAGCCAGATGGCGGCCAGCCTGGGAATCGAGGATGCGGTGTGCCAGGTCGGCAGCCTGCAGGACGAGGGGCTGTCGCAGGAGTATTACCGGGCGGTCTGCATGGTGCTGCCGAGCCATAGCGAGCCGTGGGGGCTGGTGGTCAACGAGGCACTGAGCCACGGCTGCCCGACGGTCGCCAGCGATATCTGCGGGTGCGTGCCCGAGCTGGTGCTGGAGGGCGAGACCGGCTTTGCGGTGCCGGTGCGCGACGCCGCCGCGCTGCAGACCGGCATGGCGCGGGCGGTGAAGGCGTTCGCGGACACCCAGGTCACGGCGGAGCGTTGCCTTGCCGTGATCCGGCGCTTCGACCCGGCCAATGCGGCATCGAACATCGCCAGGGGCTGCGCCGCGATGCTCAGTGCGCCTGACATGCACCAGCGCACCGGGGTGCAGACCTGAAGCCATTCGCCACACAGACGCCGCGATGCCTGGCTGACGGGCAGGGCATCGCGGCCCGAGTCATTTCGCGGAAGTTCGAGGGGAGGGTCCCGTGAAAATCCTTGTTTGCGGACAGAACTATGCGCCGGAGCTGACCGGGACCGGGAAGTACACGGCCGAGATGGCGGAGGCGCTGGCGGCGGCGGGTCACGATGTCCGCGTGGTCTGCGCACCGCCCTACTATCCCGCCTGGCGCGTTGGCGAGGGCTATGCGGCCTGGCGCTTCAGCCGCGAATGGCGCGGCGGGGTACGCATCTACCGCGCGCCGCTGTGGGTGCCGCGGCGCCCCACCGGCGTCACGCGCCTGTTGCACCTCGCCAGCTTTGCGGTGTGCGCGCTGCCGGCGTTGCTGGCGCAGGTGCCGTGGCGGCCCGATGCCGTCATCGCCATCGCGCCGAGCCTGATGAGCGTGCCCGCCTCGCTGGCGCTGGCGCGCATGACCGGCGCCAGGAGCTGGCTGCATGTGCAGGACTACGAAGTGGACGCTGCCTTCGAACTGGGGCTGCTCAGGCGTGCCTGGCTGCGGCGCGCCGCGCTGTCCGTCGAGCGCTTCCTGATGCGGCGCTTCGACGTGGTGTCCACCATCTCGGAGAGGATGGCCGAGCATGCCACGCGCAAGGGCGTTCCCGCCGCGCGGGTGTTCCGCCTGCCGAACTGGGTGGATACCGGCGCGGTCTTCCCGCTTGACCGGCCCAGCACCTACCGCGAGGAACTCGGCATTGCGCCGGAGCAGATCGTGGTGCTGTACGCCGGCAACATGGGCGAGAAGCAGGGCCTGGAAGTGCTGGTGTGCGCCGTGGCGGCGCTGGCCGGCAATGCGGGCATCACCTTTGTCTTCTGCGGCAACGGCCCTGCCCGCGCCATGCTCGAGACCTACTGCGCGGGCCTGGAGAATTGCTGCTTCCTGCCGCTACAGCCCGCCGACCGTTTCAACGAGCTGCTCAACCTGGCGGATATCCATGTCCTGCCACAGCGCGGCGACGCTGCCGACCTCGTCATGCCGTCCAAGCTCACGGGCATGCTGGCCAGCGGCCGCGCGATCATTGCCATGGCCAATGTCGGCACCGAACTGTTTGCCACCGTGTCCGCGCGCGGGGTGGCGGTGCCGCCGGACGATATCGACGCCCTGGCCGGCGCGATCAAGGCGCTGGCCTCGGATCCCGCGCGCCGCGCCGAGCTCGGCGCGGCGGCGCGTGCCTACGCCGAGGCCACGCTGTCGTCCGATGCCGTGCTGTCCCGTCTCGACGCCAGGCTTCGCGCCTGGGGCGGTGACGGACCGGAGCGGCCGCAGACGGCAGAGGCGCGCGGCGCGGAGGACCTGACGGCGCATGCGCTGCAGCCCGGGAAAACGGAATAGGCCGCGGCGCCGCGCAATGCAATTGGCGCGCGGGCGCGGGTCGCAAGGGACGAGCAGGACGAGCAGGACGAGCAGGACGAGCAGCCGAGGAGGGAAGCGCGAGATGCCAGGCAGACAACAGGCAGCGGTGCAGGCAGGCGGCGCCCCGGAGGCGCCGGCGCGCTCACGCGCCGGCCTCCGGCGGGCAGGGGAGGATTGCCGCCATGCGTAACCGCTTCGCGCCGCTGTGGATCTGGATGATGCTGTTCCCGCTGGCGCTCGATTTCAAGAGCGTCGATGGACAGGGCAGCCGGATCCTGCAGATCCTGCTGGCGGTGCCCGCGCTCGGCGGGGGCATCGCGCTGGCGCTGATCGCACCGCGCTTCACCGGGCGCACCCGGCTGAGCCGGCTGGTGATGGCGGCGCTGATGCTGACGGTGCCGGGCAGTCTGGTCCCCCATCTGCTGCAAGGCAACGAGACAGGCAATTACCTGCGCGTGCTGCTGCCGTTCCTGCTGTTCCTGATCGGCTACCTGGCGGCGCGCCATCCCTGGCCGCAAGACCGGCTGGAACAGGTCGAAACGGCCATGTTTACGGGCATGGCGGTTTCGCTGCTGTTTACCTTCGGCTACGGCATGGCGGTGGGCGGCGGGCTGGAGAACGTCCGCTTCCGCATCGTCGCGCCGGCCTTTCTTGCACTGCAGGGCGTGCTGCTGCATGAGTTCGTGATTGCGCGGCGGGTGAGCAAGAGCAACCTGCTGCTCTTCATCGTCACCGTGGTGGTCGAGTTGCTGAGCGTGACCCGGAGCCTGCTGGTCGGCACGGTGTTGTTGTTCCTGTTCGCGACCTGGCTCAGCGCGCCTTCGATCCGGCACCTGCTGCGCGCCGCCTTGCGGGCGGCGGTCATCACCACGACGCTGGTGGGCGGCACGGCGCTGGTGGGCTCGGCGCTGTTCCCCGCGGTCGCGGCGCACTGGGCCCAGCGCATCGCGGCGGCCAAGGCCACCGAGTCCGGCGTGGACCCCACCACCGCGACCCGGCTTGCCGAGCTCAAGGACCAGTTCGACCAGGTCACGCAGACCAAGACCTCGATGGTGCTCGGCAAGGGCTACGGACACCATTACCGCTATTCGCCGGCCTACCTGCCCGCACTCACCGGGCAGATGACCGAGAAGGAGTTCTACGCCATCAACGAATGGACGGCCGGCCACAATTTCTGGGTCTACCAGTTCTTTGCGGGCGGCTTGCTGTTCGGCATCGCCATGCCGCTCATGGTGCTGTACGCGCTGTTTTGCGGCAGCGTCGCCTACCGGCACTGGCGACGCGTGGCGCCGGACGCGCCTTACCTGGCCGTGCTCGGGCGCGCGCTGCTGGTGCTGGCGGCGCTGCCAGCCACGTCGATCGGCGGCAATCCGCTCGGGCCGCGCTTTTCCGGCCTGCTGTACGGCGTGGCGCTGGGTCTGCTGGTAGCCACGCATGCGCGGCTGCGCCGCGCGCAGGCCCGCAGCCAGCAAGCCCGGGAGGCCGAGGCTGCCGGCGCGGCATCCGTGCCGCCGGTGCGCCCGCCGCTGCCGCGGCCGGTGCCGTTGCCGCTGCCGGCCCCGGCTACGGCCACGGTCGCCGACCCGCAGGTGCCACGCCTGCGCTATCACTCGCGCGGAGCATCCCGATGAAGATCCTCCAGCTGCTCGCGTCGGTCGATCCGGCCTGCGGGGGGCCGGTGGAAAGCGTGCGCCAGGGCAGCGCGCAGATGATCGCGCAGGGGCATCGCGTCGAAGTGCTCTCGCTGGACGCGCCGGACGCGCCATGCGTGGCCGCTTTCGCGCTGCCGCTGCATGCGCTGGGCCCGGCGCGCGGCTTCTACCGCTATGCGCCGCGGCTGGTGCCGTGGCTGCGCGCGCATGCGGGCGAGTTCGACGCGGTGATCGTCAACGGGTTGTGGCAGTACCACGGCTTCGGGGCCTGGCGCGCGCTGCGCAAGCTGCCGGTCCCCTACTACGTCTATCCGCACGGGATGCTCGACCCGTGGTTCAAGCGCACCTACCCGCTCAAGCACCTGAAGAAATGGCTCTACTGGCCGTGGGCGGAGTACCGCGTGTTGCGCGACGCGCGGGCGGTGCTCTTCACCGCGGAGGAAGAGCGGCGTCTGGCGAGCCAGTCGTTCTGGCTATACCGGGCGCGCGCGCTGGTGGTGCGGTTCGGCACGCAGGCGCCGCCGCAGCGGGATGCGGGCGGGGTGGCGCTGCGCGAGTCGTTCCTGGCTGCGTATCCCGAACTGCGGGGCAAGCGCATCGTGCTGTTCCTCGGGCGCATTCACGAGAAGAAGGGTTGCGATCTGCTGATCGAAGCGTTCGCCCGCACCGCGGAAATGGATCCCGCCGCACACCTTGTGATCGCCGGCCCGGACAGCGCCGGCTGGCTGCCGCAGTTGCGCGCGCAGGCGGCGGCGGCCGGCGTCGGGCAGCGCGTGAGCTGGCCCGGCATGCTCAGCGGCCCGATGAAGTGGGGCGCGTTCCATGCCAGCGATGTGTTCGCCTTGCCGTCGCACCAGGAGAACTTCGGTATCGCGGTGGCGGAGGCGCTGGGCTGCGCGGTGCCCGCGCTGATCTCGGACAGGATCAACATCTGGCGCGAGATCGAGCACGACGGCGCGGGGCTGGTCGCGCCGGACACGGCCGACGGCGTCGAGACGCTGCTGCGGCGCTGGTTCGCCATGGACGAGCAGGCGCGCAGCGCCATGCGCGCAAGCGCGAAGGCCAGCTTCGAGCGGCGCTTCACGGTCGAAGGCATGGCGGGCGACCTGCTGCGCGTGCTGCAGGCGCCGGGGACCATGCAGGAGCAGGAGCAGGTGCAACAAGCCGCGCCGGCGCCCGCCGTGCCCGTGCCGGGCTGGCGCGCGGGCGATGGTTGAGGGGGGCGGGCACGAGAAGGCAAGCGCGCTTGGCCGTCGTTGGCGCAATGTTGGCGAACGTGGACGAGCGCACGGTAGGARGATGGTTGCAGCGAGGGTTGCCGTCCGGCTCCGGGGCCGGCGCGCGAGGAGTACGCCATGTTCATCGATACGAGAAAACTGCAGGACGACACGATGGTGATTTCGACCGTCTGCATCATCGGTGGTGGTGTGGCGGGAATTACGCTGGCGCTGGAGCTACATCGCCTCGGTATCGATGCCTGCCTGCTGGAGAGCGGCGGCTATGCCCCCGACGACGAGACCCGCGACCTGTACCGTGGCGAGAACGTCGGCCTGCCCTACAGCTTTGCCGATGGCAGCCGCAGCCGCTTTCTCGGCGGCAGCAGCAATTGCTGGGGCGGGTGGTGCCGTCCGCTGGATCCATGGGATCTGGAAAAGCGCAGCTGGGTCGCGCACAGCGGCTGGCCGTTCGGGCTCGACGAACTGACGCCCTTCTATGAGCGCACCCACGACCTGCTCAAGCTCGGCCCGAACAATTTCGACCCCGCCTACTGGGAGGCCGCGATCCGCCGGCACGACGTCAGGCGCCTGCCGCTGAGCGGCGAGTATATCCGCGACACCATCTCGCAGTTCAGCCCGCCGGCGCGCTTCGGCAAGCTCTACCGTGCCCAGCTCGAGCAGTCGCACCGCATCAAGGTGTACCTCTACGCCAATGTCGTCAATATCGATGCCAACGCCGATGCGAGTTCGGTCTCGCGGGTGTCGGTGGCCACGCTCAGCGGCCGCCGCATCCGGGTGGCGGCGCGCCTGTTCGTGCTGGCCACGGGCGGCATCGAGAACGCGCGGCTGATGCTGGCCTCGAACAATGTGCAGGCGGCCGGCCTGGGCAACGGCGCGGACCTGGTGGGCCGCTACTTCATGGACCATCCACGCCTGCTGTCCGGCAGCGTGCGCTTCAGCAAGGCATGGGAGCGCAACAAGCTGTACGACATCAAGTACCACTACCAGAATGCGGCCGTCAGCGCCTATGGCACCCATGTGTCCTCGCAGTTCGCGCTCAAGCAGGCCGTGCTGGAGCGCGAGGGCTTGCTGAATTCGCGCGTATGGTTTTTCTCGCAGTTCTACGGCGAAGGCAGTACCGGCGCGGAGGCGCTGATCCGCACCAAGCAGGCGCTGCTCAAGAAGGACCAGCCGGGGCGCAAGCTCAGCGCCGACCTGCTGACGATGGCTGCCCACCCGATCGATACCGTGGGCTTTGGACTGACGCGGCTGCTGCAGCCGCGCTCGCTGATCACCGGCGTGAAGATGCAGGCCATCGTCGAGGCCGAGCCCGACCCGCACAGCAGGGTGACCCTGTGCGAGCAGCGTGACCGGCTCGGCGTGCCGCGGGTGCGCGTGCACTGGCGCGTGGGCAGCCTGGTGCAGCGTACCTTCGACCGCACCTTTGCCCTGCTGGCAGACGAACTGCAGCGCAGCGGCGTGGCGCAGGTCACGCTGGATCCGCCCATGGAAGGGCAGCCATGGCCTGCCTCGCTCGAAGGGACGTGGCACCACATGGGCACCACGCGAATGCACGATTCGCCAAATTCGGGAGTGGTGGACCGCAACTGCCGCGTGCACGGCCTGGCCAATCTCTATGTGGCCGGCAGCTCGGTGTTTCCCACGGTGGGCGCGAACTTTCCCACCATCACCATCGCCGCGCTGGCGCTGAGGCTGAGCGGCCATATCGCGCGCGAGCTCGGCATGCCATGCGCAACGTACAAAAGCGAGGCCGACGCGCCGCGCAAGGCACCTGCAACGGTGCCCGAGGACGACCTGGCGATCGCTGCTGCCGCGATCGCGCCCGTCGTGCCGGCCGTGTCGGCGGTGATGGCGATGCCCAAGGAGTAACAGGACGTAACCAGAGGTAACCAGGCGTGACAGTGTTGCCAGACAAGACGTACAGGGCACGGACGAGCCGGCATTGGCGCAGATCTTGCGGAGATTGCCGAGCCTGCGGCGTGCCTGCGCGCGCTTGCCCGGGCGCAATGGCAACCGGTCCCGCACGCATGCGGCATGGCTTTGCGGAGGAAACCAGAATGCACGGTCAGCGACTATCTCCGGACGTCAACCATCTGCTGCTCGGCTTGCCGCGCGAGGACTGGGGTGCCATCTCCGACTACGTGGAACTCGTCCGCATGCGCCCCGGGCAACTGCTCAGCGAGAGCGGCCAGCAAGCGAGCCATGTCTACTTCCCCACCACGGCGGTGGTGTCGATGCTTTCCTACCTGGAGGACGGCACCGCCATCGAGATCGCCACGGTGGGCAACGAGGGCATGATCGGGATTCCGGTGGTCACGGGCGGCTACGCCATGCCGTTCAGGCTGGAGGTGCAGACCGCCGGCTACGGCTTCCGCCTCGCGGCGAACCGGTTGCGGCAGGAATTGCTGCGCTCGCCCGCCACGCTGCGCGCGGTGTTGCTGTACGTGCAGGCGCTGATGACCCAGATCGCGCAGACCGCGGTGTGCAACCGCTACCACTCGCTGAGCCAGCAGGTCTGCCGCTGGCTCCTGCTGTCCGCCGATCGCCTCTGTTCGAACGAGATCGCCATCACGCAGCAGATGATCGCCGCCCGCCTGGGCGTGCGCCGCGAAGGCGTGACCGAGGCCGCGGGCAAGCTCGCGGAGCAGGGCCTGATCCATTACAGCCGGGGCCATATCACGGTGATCGACCGTGGCCGGCTGGAGTTGCACGCCTGCGAGTGCTACGGGCTGGTCGCGCGCGAGTACGGGCGCCTGCTGTCCGGCCGGCCTGCCGAATCCTTCCATCGCGAGGGCGCGGGTCCTGCGCGGTCTTCCGCCGCCAGCTGCGCGCATCTGCCGCAATCAGCCCATTCAGGGAGCTGCCTGTGAATACCTTTACGCAATCCGGCCCCGCGCCGGCGTTCCGCGCGCAGGCTGCGGCCGCGCGCTCTGAGCTGGCCCGCGCGCTGCATGATCAAGCCGGGATGATATTCGGCGTGACCGTCTGCGCGGCCCTGTGCGGCGCGATCTACGCCTGGTCGCTGCCGGCCGTATACCAGGCCGACGCCATGGTGCGCCCGGATGCCGGCAAGCGCGTGTCGCAGGGCGGCAGCGCGGCGCAACCCGCCAGCGAACTGCGCGCGGATGCGCTGACCAGCCGCGCGGTGCTGACCCCGGTGGTGCGCGAATCGAGGCTGGATATTGTCGCGCTGCCGCACATGCTGCCCGTCATCGGGCCCCTGTGGGCGCGCTTCGCTGGCAACGCGGAAGGCGGCCCGCTGGCGTCGCCGCTGGCCGCCTTGTCGGAGTATGCCTGGGGCGGCGAGCATATCGATGTGCTCGCGCTGAACGTGCCCGAGGCACTGCTCAACCAGCCGCTCACGCTGGTTGCGCTCGACGACGGGCAGTTCCGCCTGCAACGCGCGGACGGCTCGATGCTGCTGACCGGCAAGGTCGGCGATGTCGTGCGCGGCGACGGCGTATCGATGAAGCTGGCGCGGCTGGATGCGCGCGAGGGAACCCGGTTCGAGCTGATGCGCCGCGACCCGGTCACGGCCTACGATATGCTCGTGCGCGGCCTCAAGACGGAAGAGGTGCGCGGCACCTCGGCAAGTGCCGTGCCGGGCACGGCGAGCGCGGATGGCGGCGCGCCCCGCGCGGTGCGCATCACCTGGCGCGATGGCGACCCGGCGCGCGCCGCCGCCGTGGTGAATGCCGTTGCGCATTCGATCTCGGATACCGAAGTCATCCAGCGGCGCGAGCAGGCGGACCAGCAAATGGATTTCGTCACCGGCGAGCTGCCGCGGGTCAAGGCGCAGCTCGAACAGGCCGAAGCCGCGCTGGCGCGGCATCGGGCCCGCGTCGGCTCGATGCAGCCGGCCGAGGAGTCGCAGTCCTACCTGAGCGGCAGCATCGACTACCAGAAGCAGATCTCCGCGCTGCGGCTCGAGCGTTCGCGCCTGCTGCGCAAGTTCACCACGGAGAGCCTGGAGGTCCAGGCGGTCGACGACCAGCTCCTGCAGCTCAACAGCGACCGGCGCAACCTTGATACCCAGCGCAAGGGCCTGACCGAGGCCGAGCGCGAATCCGCGGCGCTGACCCGCGACGTGAAGGTGGCCGAGGATACCTACATGGCCTTGCGCCGGCAATCGCAGGCACTGGCGCTGGCACATTCGGACAGTACCAGCGACGTGCGCCTGGTGGACTTCGCTGTGGCCCCGACGCTGCCGGCCGGCCCGGACCGCATCTTGCTGACGGGGCTGGCGGCCTTCCTCGGCTTGCTGGGCAGCGTCGCCGTGGCCGGGTTCAAGGGCCGCGCGCGCCGGGGCATGGCGAGCGCGCCGGAGATCGAAGGCACGCTGGCGCTGCCGATGGTGGGCGAAGTGGTATTCAGTCCGGAACAGGCCGAGCTGGAGCGCCGCAGCCTGACATCGCCGCGCTCGCTGCTCGCGCCGACGCTGATCGCCACCGAGCATCCGCAAGCCATGCGCCTGCCTTCCGGTGTCGGCGTCGGCGGCGCGGCACGCGCCGGACTGCGCGGCGCCGTGGCGCCAGCATCGGCGCGCCCGGAAGTGGTGAGCGAAGAGCCGCCGCCGGCGCTGCACGACCGCTACCTGCTCGCGCGGCAATACCCGCACGCGCCGGCCGTGGAAGGGTTGCGCACCTTGCGCGCCGCCTTGCATTTCGCCATGGAGGGCGCGGTCAACCATATCGTCGCCATCACCAGTGCATCGGCAGGGGCAGGCAAGACCTTCGGCGCGGTCAACCTGGCGGTACTGGCGGCCGAAGCCGGCATGCGCGTGCTGCTCGTCGACGCCGACCTGCGCCGCTCCCGCGTGGCCAGCCAGTTCGGGCTGGAGGGTGCGCCGGGACTGGCGGACCTGCTGTGCGGCACGCTGGCCCTGCACGATGCGATCCGGCCCACATCGGTCGGCGGGCTATGGCTGCTTGCCGCCGGCACCCGGCCGGTGAATCCGTCGGAGTTGCTGATGCTGCCGGCGCTGCGCGAGCTGCTGCTGACCTGCGACGCGGGCTTCGACCTGATCCTGGTCGATACGCCGCCGATCCTCGCGGTGGCGGACGCGGCACTGGTCGGGCGCCTGGCCGGCTCGACGCTGCTGTTCGTGCGCGCGGACTGCACGCCGCAGGAGAAGGTGACGGAGGCGCTCAAGCAACTCGAGCGCGCCCGCGCCAACGTGATCGGCGGCGTGCTCAACGGGCTGCAATTGCGCAGGAGCAACCGCGAGCGCTGCGGCGAGACCATCAGCTACCTGCGCGCCACGCCGTCGGAAGAGCCCGCCGCGCCCGGATGGCGGATCTGCTGAACCCGGCACCCCGCCGGCAAGGCTGCGGACTCCCTGGCACTACAGAAGGTGCCGGGGATGTCGCGCGGGCGCGGCAGGCCGTCACCCGGGCGAATGTGAGTGAAAACGCACGCCGGCGACGCGCCACGATGAAATGTTTGTGACAACCCTCAACTGAGGCCCTCCAGCCGCCGTTATGCGGTGGAATACCTGACGGAATTCGTGGTGAAATCCAGCGATGATGCCGGGTAGTCGGCCATGGCTGGCCACGGTCGTCGGCTCGAGAATGAGGGGGGGCAATGAATCTGATAAAAGCACTCTGGTGGTGTCCGCTGTCCTTGCTGACCACCATTTCCGTGCCGTCGCCCGATCCCGGGTTCGAGATGCATGCCGCGGCAACCGCGGCGCAGGGCGGCCACGGCGGGGGGGACCAGGTCGCCGCGGCGGCCGGGAGGGCGCGCGGCACGCAGGGCTACCCGCCCGGCAACGCCTGAGTGGATGCCGCCGCCGCGCGATACGGCGGCGGGCTGCCTGGGGTGGACCACCTAAGGCTGGCTGTTGCCCTCGGTCTGGTCCGGCGCCTTGCCGCCGGTGGGCAGGCGCGTCTGGCCGAGCAGGCCGGTGGAACTCGCGTAGCTGAAGAGATCCAGGTCGCCGCGCAGTCCCAGCTTGCGCATGGCGGACATCTTCTGCGTGCTGATGGTCTTGATGCTGCGTCCGAGGTTGGCCGCGATCTGGCTGACCGACATGCCCGTCAGGTAGAGGCGGATGACGCTGATCTCGCGCGGGCTGAGCGCGCCGAACCGTACGCGCGGGTCCACCTGGGGGATGGCGCTGTCCAGCAGTGCCTGTATGGTCGGCGAGAGGTAGGGGCGCCCGGCCAGCATCTGTCCCAGCGCCGTCGCGATGTGCGATGCATCGTCGAGCTTGCTGACCACGGACAGTTTCTCGAACCTGGACAGCTTGCCGATCTGCGCGGGATTGTCCAGCATGGTGACCACCACGATCCAGAGCCCGGGGTAGTGCCGGCGCACCAGGTCCAGCATGTGCATGCCGTCGCCGTGGACGCCTCCGGGCATGGCGAAATCCGTCAGCAGGATGTCGCACGGCAGCCGGTTGAGCAGGGCGATGATCTCGGTCGAATTGCGGGCAACGCCGGCAATCTCGATGCTGTCGAACTGGGCCAGCAGGCCGCGCAGGCCGAGCAGCATGACGGGATGGTCGTCGGCGATGACGATAAGGGTTTTGGAGGACATAGCATCGGCCAGCATGGACTCATATCCGGGAGGACGCTGCGCGGGCGCGCAGTGATCGTAGGCATGGCGGCGCGGGGCGCCGGCAGGGCCGTCGGCTTCAGACTGTAGCCGCGACGGCGCGATGGCGGTTTGCGAAATTTCGGCAAATCAGGGGATATGCGGCGCTGGCGGGACCGGCGCACGGGTTCGCCGGGGCAAGGGACGGGCGGCTGTGGCGGGGGTGGCTGGCCGGAAATGGTCTATTTCGCCACGTGGCCAGTATTTTGGGAAATCTCCGACAGTTCGCGCGGAAAATTCCTCACGACTGTGAAGTAACGTCATAACATAATCCGCGCTTCACCTGCGAAGGCGTGGCAGTGCCGGCGCGGGCGGGCAGAGTGTGGGAATCTTGGGGGAGAACGGGAGTGGCAACGATCCTGATCGTCGACGATCATCCGGCATTGCGCCTGGTGATCAAGACTCAGTTGTCGCAAGTGCTGGGGGTCGGCAATATTCTGGAAGCCGACAATGGGCAGGCTGCAATCGAAGCCGTGCGGCAGTTCGAGCCGGATCTCGCCATCCTGGATCTCGACATCCCGCGCATCAGCGGCCTCGACGTGATCCCGCGGCTCAAGCTGGTCCATCCGCCGATCCGCATCCTGGTGATCTCGGGGCAGGACCAGGCCACGTTCGCGCCCCGCGTGCGCCAGGCCGGCGCGCAGGGCTTCGTCAGCAAGATGCAGGACATGAAGGAGATCGTGCGCTGCGTCGAAGCGGTGATGGCCGGCTACACGGTATTTCCCGAGATGCGCCAGCAGCGCGAGTTGCCGCAGGTCATTCAGCGGGCGGACGAAGAACGGCTGATGCTGCTGTCGGACAAGGAGATCGTCATCCTGCAGATGCTGGTCCGCGGCTTGTCCAACAAGGCCATCGGCGAACTCCTGTTCATCAGCAACAAGACGGTGAGCAGTCACAAGACGCGCATCATGGGCAAGCTGCAGGTCAGCTCGCTGGTGGACCTGGTCGACTTCGCGCGGCGGTGCAGGCTGTCGCCGGGGCAGTGACGCGCGCGGGTGGCACGGGCAAGCCGTGCCGCTGCAGTGCCGCAGCGCGGCTGCCTGCCTCCGCCTTGTGCTTTCCTGCCTCCCGCCCGTTCTCGTCCTAGTTGCGCCTCGGTTGCTCTTCGCCGCTTGCTTCGGCAAGGTCTTCATGCGGGGCAACCGTGCCTTGCGCGGTCGCGCCGAGATAGCCGCGCAGCGTGCGCTCCAGCGTGGCCAGCCCGACCGGCTTGACCATCACGCCATTCATGCCGGCGGCCAGCGCGCGCTGATGGTCTTCGGACTGGCCGCTGGCGGTGCAGCCGATGATCGGGATCCGGCTCACGGCGTCCTGCCGGGCGCGGATCGCGCTGGCGAGTCCGTAGCCATCCATCACCGGCATCATGCAGTCGCAGATCACCAGGTCCGGGGGCGCGCGCAGGATGGCCTGCAAGCCGAGCGCGCCGTCTTCGGCCGTGCAAGAGGCGATGCCGAGCCGCTCTAGCTGGCGCACCAGCAGCAGGCGGTTAGGCGCGTGGTCGTCCACCACCAGCACGCGGCAGGCGGGTGGAAACGGCGCGAACCCGGTGCGCTGGCCAGGTGGCTTGGATTGTGCCGGCGCGGCGGCCGACACTTCCAGATCGAGGCGCACCACCACCCGCGTGCCTTGCCCCGGCGCGCTTTCGAGGGTGACCTCGCCGCCCATCTTGCGCACCAGGCTATGCGAGATCGACAAGCCCAGCCCGGTACCGCCGGTATTGGGGCGTCCGGCCGATTCCACCTGGACAAAGGGGCGGAACAGCTTGCCGATGGCTTCGACCGGAATGCCGATGCCGCTGTCTTCGATCACGATCTCCAGTGCCTGCCGGCCATCGCGCGCGGCGTTGCCGTGCAGCCGGACCTCGACACCACCGCGTTCCGTGAAGCGGATTGCGTTGGAGACGAAATTGCCGATGATCTGCCTGATGCGCAGCATATCCACCAGATGGGCCGGCGCCACTGCGTCGTCCACGCGGAGCTCCAGGGTCAGGCCCTTTTGCGCCGCCACCGGCCTGAACATCCGCACCACTTCATGCAGGCCCTTGCGCAGGCATGCGGCGCGCAGTTGCAAGGTGAACTGCCCCGCCTCCAGCTTGGAAAGATCGAGGATATCGTCCAGCAGCGACAGCAGCGAGGTGGCCGCGCCATGCGCCGTGCCCAGCTGCTCGCGGTCGCGGGTGCCGCGCCGGCGCGTCAGCGTCAGTTCCAGCATGCCGAGGATGGCGTTCATGGGGGTGCGGATCTCATGGCTGATCGAGGCCAGGAAGGTGGATTTGGCGCGGTTGGCCGCCTCCGCGCGGTCCTTCGCGGCGGCCAGTTCGGCCAGCATCTGTTCGCGCTCGGTCACGTCGATCCAGCCGCCTACGATGCCGGCTGTGCGGCCGTCGGCCCGGCGCAGCTGTACCGCCCAGCTGATCACGCTGCGCATCTCGCCGTTGATCACCAGGCGGCGGTCGGCGCCGAACGGCAGGCCGGTTTTCAGCACGTGCCGGTAGATGTCCCTGCATTCTTCGTGGCCGATGTCGGACGGGACCGTGGAGCGCGCGAAGCCCGGCGCGGTGCCGCGCAGCGCTTCGCGCTTCGCGCCGAGCGCGTTCTCGTAGGCGCTGTTGCAGGTGATCATGCGCAGCGCGTTGTCGCGCAGGAAGATCGGTTGCGGGATGCCGTCCAGCACCGTGGCCTGGAACGCGAGCTGGTCCAGCAAGGCATGTTCGGCCGCGGTGCGCTGCGTCACCTGGCGGCGCAGCGAAGTCACCCATGCCAGGGACAGCCCGCTTACTGCCAGCGGCAGGGCCGCGCCGGCCATCAGCCAGGGCAGCAGTTGCCGCCAGGCAAGCACCGGCGTGCGCGCCTGCGTCCAGTGGGCGCGCATGGCGCCGAGATCTTCGTGCGAGATGCTGAGCAGGGCCTTGTTGAGGATGGCGAGCAGTTCCGGATGCTTGCTGGTCACGCCAAGGCCCACTTCCAGCGGCATGCCGCCCGTGGCCGTGGCGATGCGCAGTCGGCCCGCGTAGGCACGCTTGAGCATGTAGTCGGCCATGAAGGCGCTGGCGATGGTGGCGTCAGCCTTGCCCTCGGCCACCATGCGGAACGCTTCCTCGTAGGTGCCGGTCTCGTGCCGCCTGACGGGGTAGCTGGCGCCCACCAGTTCCTGGATCCCGTTGAATGGCGGCCCCGCAATGACCTTGCCGGCAAGGTCGGGCAGGCTGTGGGTGCTGTCGTTGCCAACGTGCGTGACCACCACCCAGTTGCCTGAATAGTACGGGGCGCTCACCGTCAGTGCGCCCAGGCCGGTGGCCGGATGGTTCAGCGGCAGGACCGGCACGACGTCCAGCGTGCCGGTGTCGATGTCGGCGCTCGCGGCCGCGGCGCTGGCGGGCCAGTAGGGCACGAAGCGCAGCCCGGTGCGCTGCCCGACCAGATGCAGCACCTGCTCGGTCAGTCCTTCGAGCCGCTGCCCGGCGTCGATGAACTGGAAAGGCATGAGATCGCGCGACGCCAGGTAGCGCACGTCCGGGTGGCCGGCGAGCCAGGCGCGCTCGGCGGTGGACAGGTTGAGCTTGTCGGCGATGTTGAAATCAAGCGCAACGGGAACCCAGGCGTTGTCGATCTGGCGCTGCAGTGTCGCGGGCAGCCCGGCCAGCGCGCGGTCGACGATCCTGCCCAGCGCGGGGTCGGCGACGGCGAAGCGCACGCCATCCGGCGCGATCGGCGCGAAGTTGCGCGCGGTCAGCTCGTCATAGTTGTACTGGTCGATCAGATAGCTGGCCGCGGTCGCGCTGGTGACCATCACGAAATCCGCCTTGCGCACCAGTTCGTCGAGCGCGCCGAGCAGGTTCCCGAACGGCTGCAGCGGCGCATCCGGGTAGGCCAGCTGCAAGGCATCCGGCGATACCTCGCCGCGCAGGTAGCCGATGGTGCGCACCGCTTCGTTGTGCTCGCTGTCCCGGCGCGACACCAGCTCGACCAGCCGGTGCGCGCGGTAGGGCGCGGTGCGCAGGCCGTCGGCGTGCCCGTCCAGCGTAGTGGTAGCCAGGTCGATGGCGCCTTCGTCCAGGGCGCGCCGCGCGGCTTGCTGCGACGGATAGCGCTGGATGGACAGCGGCATGCGCAGCCGGGCGGCGAGCACGGCGAGGTAGTCGGCCGAAATCCCGCGGTATTCGCCTTCCAGGTCGATCAGGTCGAACGGCGGCAGGTAGTTGCCCACCACGCCCACCCGCAGGCTCCGCCGCGCGCGGCGCCAGGTCGCCAGTTCGGGGTCGTCGTCCAGCGGTGCGCCGCTCCATTGCGCGGGGCGGGTGCCAGGGGCCGTGGAGGCGGCCAGGGGCTGGGCCAGCCGGATCTGGGAGTTCAGCAGCAGGGCGGCGGGCGGCGCCGGTT
Organism: Cupriavidus sp. 2TAF22; assembly: GCF_052115045.1. Taxonomy (NCBI): domain Bacteria; kingdom Pseudomonadati; phylum Pseudomonadota; class Betaproteobacteria; order Burkholderiales; family Burkholderiaceae; genus Cupriavidus; species Cupriavidus sp. 2TAF22. The sequence goes on along the minus strand of NZ_JBFRFX010000009.1, from coordinate 115,919 downwards.
CCGCCGCTGCGGGCATGCCGTGGCACAGCGCCAGCAGCGAAACCGCGAGGCCTCCGGCAAGGCGGCCTTGCCGCGGCGGCGACGGCAGTTGCGTTCTCCGGGGCGGCAAGCCCTTGGCGAAGCGCGGCGGAAGACAGCGGCACATAAGGGAGTCTCGTCGAAGGCCGGCAGGCCGGCAGGGTTCACGCCGGCAGCCGTGGCCGGGAGGACGCCGCGGGTTCGGGGCGGCTTTCGTGACGAATGTAAGGGCCGCCAGGACCGGCATCGCTGTGAAACATCTGAAATGATCGTCGGCACTTTCCGCTACTTGCGTACGCAATTGCCTACGCCGGGGGGGCGGCGGCGAGGGGATTGTCCGGAGCACTGGCGGCGAACAGGTGATTCATGCGTAGCGGCATCACTGCTGCGATGGCCGCGATAGGGCGGCCCTATCCAGTAACAATAGTATTTTTCAATCAGTGTATTTGTGACGATAAATTGTACAAATAAAGGGGGCGCCCTCAGAATCGGGTCTTCGCTGCAACACACGCGGCCATCCACCCCCAAGTCACCCAGGAGCTTTTCACCATGCTGCAATCCCGTGAAGGTCAACGCGTTCCCAATGTCACGTTCCGCGTCCGCGAAAACAATGAATGGAAGACCGTGACCACCGCTGACCTGTTCGAGGGCAAGACCATCGCGCTGTTCTCGCTGCCCGGCGCCTTCACCCCGACCTGTTCATCCACCCACCTGCCGCGCTACAACGAACTGGCCCCGGTCTTTGCCAAGCATGGCGTCGACGCGATCCTGTGCGTCTCGGTCAACGACACCTTCGTGATGAACGAATGGGCGAAGGACCAGGAATCCGAAAACATCGTGATGATCCCCGACGGCAACGGCGAGTTCACCGAGGGCATGGGCATGCTGGTGGACAAGACCGACCTGGGCTTCGGCAAGCGCAGCTGGCGCTATTCGATGCTGGTGAAGGACGGCGTGGTCGACAAGATGTTCATCGAGCCGGAAGAGCCGGGCGACCCGTTCAAGGTCTCGGATGCCGACACCATGCTGAACTACATCGCTCCCGGCGCGAAGAAGCCCGACCAGGTCGTGGTCTTCTCCAAGGTGGGCTGCTCGTTCTGCGCCAAGGCCAAGCAGATGCTGTCCGACAACGGCTACGAGTACATCGACGTGCCGCTCGAACACAAGATCCGCGGCAAGGTGCTGGGCGCCGTGTCCGGCAACATGACCGCGCCGCAGATCTTCATCAACGGCAGCCTGATCGGCGGCGCCGAAGCGCTCGAGACCTATCTCGTGCGCTAAGCGCGCCCGCACCGGCGGACCGGCAGACGGATCCGCCGCGCTTCACCGCCGCAAGGGCATGGCGCCGGCAATGCCGGCAGCCTCGCCCCAGTCGGCGGACCCGATGGCAGCACCAGCACCGGCACCAGCACCAGCACCGGCACCAGCACCAGCACCAGTGCCGGCGCAAGCCGCCGCTGCCATCGGGTCCGCTGATTGAAGCAGACTCACCAGGAAAACATTCTCATGACCACCACGCAGAGCCAGCAGAAGCAGACCGCGCAGACCATCCACACCGACGTCGCAGTGATCGGCGCCGGCACCGCCGGCCTGGCTGCATACCGCGCGGCGCGCGCGGCCGGCAAGCGCGCCGTCATCATAGAAGGCGGACCGTATGGCACCACCTGCGCCCGCGTAGGCTGCATGCCCTCCAAGCTGCTGATCGCGGCGGCCGAGGCCGCGCACGAACTGCGCCACACCGCGCCGTTCGGCGTGCACGTGGACGGACAGATCCGCGTCGACGGCCGCGAGGTGATGGACCGCGTCAAGCGCGAGCGCGACCGCTTCGTCGGCTTCGTGGTGCGCGGCGTGGACGGCATTCCGGCCGAGGACAAGATCCGCGGCCATGCCCGCTTTATCGACAATACCGTGCTCGAAGTGGACGGGCACACCGTGGTGCGCGCCAGCCGCGTGGTGATCGCCACCGGCTCCAGCCCGATGGTGCCGCCGCCGCTGAAGGTGTTCGGCGAGCGCCTGGTGGTCAACGACGACGTCTTCGCCTGGGACGACCTGCCGCGCCGCGTGGCGGTGTTCGGCCCCGGCGTGATCGGCCTCGAGCTGGGCCAGGCGCTGTCCCGTCTGGGCGTGCACGTGCGCGTGTTCGGCCTGCGCGGCGGTGTCGGCCCGCTGACCGATCCGGCCATCAAGGCCAACGCCGTCGCCAGTTTCCGCGAGGAGTTCTATATCGACCCGGACGCCGCGCTCGGCGAGATGCGCCGCGATGGCGACGAGGTGGTGATCAGCTTCACCGACATCGAGGGCAGGCTTGTCACGGAGCGCTTCGACTACGCGCTGGCCGCCACCGGCCGCGTGCCTAATGTGCGTAGCCTGGGGCTGGAGAACAGCGGCCTCGAGCTCGACCCGCGCGGCGTGCCGGTGTTCGATCCGGCCACGCTGCAATGCGGCCCGGCGCCGGTCTTTATCGCCGGCGATGCCAACGATATCTTGCCGCTGCTGCACGAAGCCGCCGACGAGGGCAAGGCCGCCGGCGAGAACGCGGCCGCCTATCCCGCAGTGCGTGCGCTGTCGCGCCGCGCGCCGATCGGCGTGGTGTTCTCCGATCCGCAGATCGCCATGGTGGGACAACGTCATGCCGACCTTGCGCCGGACAGCTTCGTCACCGGCGAGGTGAGCTTCGAGGACCAGGGCCGCAGCCGCGTCATGCTCAAGAACCGCGGGCTGATGCACGTCTATGCCGACAAGCGCAGCGGCCGCTTCCTCGGCGCCGAATGGACCGGCCCGCGCGCCGAGAACATCGCGCACCTGCTGGCTTGGGCCTATCAGCAAGCGCTCACCGTGGAGCAGATGCTGGCCATGCCGTACTACCACCCGGTGGTGGAAGAGGGCCTGCGCACCGCGCTGCGCGATGCCGCCGCCAGGCTTGCTGCCTGAGATGCATCGGCCGATCTTCGCCTGACCGTCGCCTGATCCTTGCCGGCAACTGCCCGCGTCCTTCGGCGAGGACGCCGGCAGGCTAGCCTGCACTCACTTCGCGATTGTCTTGGTTGTCTTGGTTGTCGCGGCTACTTTTTCTGCCGGTCATCCCTGCGGGATCGGATGGCGTGGAGGACCTTCACATTCCTTGACGCTTGATTCGTTCCGGGGTAGGCAGCCCGCTCCTGGAGATCCGCGCGGCCGCGGAGCCGGTAGCTGCCCGTTTTGTGAGCAGTCCGATGGGGTCCGCGTGCCAGCGCCGTTTGCGGAGCTTGTCGACAGTGTTATCCACACAAAGTGTGGATAACACGGGAAGGCAAAAAACGAGAATGCGCGAAATCTTAAGGGCTTGTCAAGCCCGGCACGCGAGCTTCATCGCCAAATTTCCGCCGGCATAGGCGGCGTGGATCTCGTGGGGGCCGGCAGGCACGTCGAACGGGCGGGTGAGCGTGCCGGTGGTGACCACGGTGCCCTTGCGCAGCGTGATGCCGCGTTCGGCCGCATGTGCCAGCAAAGACCCCAGGGCCTCCAGGGGATAGATGGCGTCGTCGCCGGCAAGCGGCAGCGCGCAGACCTGGCCGTCGAGCGCGACGCTGGCGCTGGCACGCACCTCTTCCATGCTCGCCGCGTCGATCTGCGGGCCGAGCACCAGCGCGTGGAAACCCACGTTGTCGCCGGCAAAGGCAGGCATGCCGACCGCGGTGCGGTCTTCGTAGCGCGACAGCACAACCTCGAAGGCGACCTGGGCGTGCCCAATCAGCGCCGCGAGTTCCGCCGGCGCGAGGGCGTCCCGTACCGGCGCCACGTCGCGCGCGAGCTGCACCGCGATCTCGAATTCGATGGTGACCACCGCGCCCGCCGGCACCGTGACCGTATCGCCCGCGGCAAGGCAGCGCGAGGCGCCGACCTGGCCTACCAGGGGGCGCGCCAGATTGGCGCGGCGCATGGCGTTGGCGCTGCCCACGCCGAGCTTCCAGCCAGCCACCGGGTCGCCGAGCGCCGCGATAAAGCTGTCCTGCACGTCATAGCCGCTGGCCAGCGTGGCGGGCTTGGCGTCGGCGGGCAGGTCGCGGAACTGTACGCCGCGCCGGCAGGCGTCGGCCAGCAGTGCTGCCGCGGTGCCGGGATTGAAGTTTGCGCTCACAGGGTTTTCCTATCGTTGGTGTCGTGAATGCGAAGCCACGCGCGCAAGATCCGGCTGCGCGCGGCCGGGCCGACAGCATAACCGGTCGGCGGGCCGGCGGGCTGCGCTCAGACGCGATGCCGCTCCGGGGTGCGCCCCACGATCGACGCGCCCGCGATCAGTTCCTTGAGCAGTGCCTGCGAGGCCAGCCCGCTGGTGCGGTAGGGATCGAGCTCGCCGTGCGCCGAGTACTTCAGGATGGTGGCCATGTTGACCTTGCCGGTATTGACCAGGCCCATTGCCCAGCCGGCGAATTCGCGCTCGAGGATTTCTTCATAGTGCAGCAGCACCACGTCTTCGTGGCGCGCATCGCGGACGATCTGCTGGTACAGGCGCGAGACTTCGGTACGGCCGCCCTCGAGCGCCTGCATGAAGATGCCGTTGCCATGGCACAGCACGCCCGTGATGCCGTGCCTCGGGTTGTTCGCGATGCTGGTCGCGATGATGTCGTCGACCAGCGCGGGATCGGCCGGCTTGCATGCGCGGCTGGCATAGAGCAGGCGTACGAGCATGTTGTCTCCAGTGGGGATCTGCGGTGTTTGTGCGTGCGTGCGTGCGTGTGTTTGTGTGTGGCGCCGTGCGCGCCTATTCCCGGTGCCGGTTGAGCAAGGTCAGGAATTCGCGGCGCAGGCTGTCGTCCTTCAGGAAGGAGCCGCGCATCACGCTGTTGGTCATCTTGGCGTCGGTATCACGCACGCCGCGCCAGTGCATGCAGAAGTGCTCGGCCTCCATGACAATGGCCAGCCCGTCCGGGCTCATCTTTTCCTGCAGCAGGTCCGCTACCTGGGTCACCGCCTCTTCCTGGATCTGCGGGCGGCACATGATCCATTCGGCCAGGCGCGCGTACTTGGACAAGCCGATCAGGTTCGAATGCTGGTTGGGCATCACGCCTACCCACAGCTTGCCGATGATCGGGCACAGGTGGTGCGAACATGCGCTGCGCACGCGCAGCGGGCCGACGATCATCAGTTCGTTGATGCGCTCCGCGTTGGGGAACTCGGTGACATTGGGCGGGCTGACATAGCGCCCCGCAAAGATCTCCTTCAGGTACATCTTGGCCACGCGGCGCGCGGTCTCGCGCGTGTTGTGGTCGCGCTCGATGTCGATCACCAGGCTGCGCAGCACGTCTTCCATGCGCGCCTGCACTTCATCGAGCAGTTCGTCGAGTTCGCCCGGCTGGACGTAGGCAGAAATATTGTCGTTGGCATGAAAACGCTCATGCGCTGCCTGCAGGCGCGACCGGATGCGGGACGACGCACTGCCCGCCGCTTCGTCGAGTTGCGCAGGGGATGCGTGGTGATCGGATTCCATATCGTGCGTTTCGTGATCGAGGAGAAAGGGTTGGCGCAAGCCCTGCCGGCATGTGGCGGCCGCCGCGCAGACTGGCTTGCGGTCCGGACAGAACGATATCCTACGCCGATCTGCGTGCCGGGGTGCGTTGCACGCAACAGAGACGGCAGCGGAGGGGGTGGCGGGGCGAAGACAGGCAGGCGCGTGTCCCCGCGCCTGCCCGCGCAGGACCGGCTACAGCGCGGCCTGCATCACGGTGGCGGGCGCGGGACCGGCCTCGCGCAGCGAAATCGCGTCCTGCAGCTCGGGCGGCATGCAGGCGCGCTCGACCTGCTCGAAGCCGAGCCGCGCGAAGTAGGCGGCCGCGGTGGTGGTCTGCAGCACCACTGACTGGGCACCGCGCGTGCGTGCCTCGGCCAGCATGGCGGCCACCAGCAGTTCGCCGAGCCCGGCCGAACGTGCGCGCTGGGCCACCGCCACGGAGCGAAGTACCGCGACGTGCCCATAGTTCTCCACGCCGGCGCAGCCAAGCAGGCCTGCGTTGTCGCGCACCACGAGGAAATTGCCGATATGACAGGCGACGCCCTCCAGCGGCAAGGCGCAAGCCCGCAGCAGATCTTCTACTTCCTCGCGGTCCTTTTCGGTTGCATTGTGCGGGCGCATCGTGCCCTCCTGTACTTCGGGCTGTTATCCCTATCTTAAGTTCAGACGGCTTCCATCGTGCCTAGGGAAACTTCTTAAGTAGATTCGCGTATCGCGTTCTCCGCACCTCTGCGTGGCGGATCGGCTGTTGCGAACTATCGCTGCCGACCCTCGATAGCGATGGCGTCGATGGCGTTGACGGTGTTGATGACGGGACGCTGGCCCGCGGGGCCGGGTGCGGTCCGGCTGGCCCGAAATCCGCTAACATTCCTTGCTGGCGGGATGTTTCGCGCGCGCCCGGCGCGCCGGTGCCTGCCACGGAACTTGTTCCGGTCCCCGGGAGCGACTTGCCATGGCGTCACCATCCCCTTCGCTGATGCGCGCGCGCAGCGCGGGCATCCTGAAGACCGACGAACTCGGCAAGCGGACGGCCCGCTCGCCCGACTACGCAGCGGAGTGCGTGGCGCTGCGCCGCCTGGCGCGCGCGCTGGTGTCGTCCGACCTGGCGCTGCTGCAATCGCTGGCCGATTCCGCGCTACAGCTTTGCGGCGCGGGCAGCGCCGGCATCTGCCTGCCGGAGCCCGGCAACGACGGCACGCCGGCATTGCGCTGGATCGCTACCGCGGGGCTCAGCGCCGCGCAGGTCGGCCATGTGGTGTCGTGCGACGCGAGCCCGTCCGGCGTGACGCTGGAACTGGGCAGCCCGCAATTGCTGGCCTATCCGCAACGGCATTTTTCCTGCTTGCCGGCCACCGTGCCGGAGGCGGTCGAAGAACTGGTCGTGCCGGTTCCCGGCGATGGCGGACCCTGGGGCACCATCTGGGTCGCGACGCACGAGCCGGGACGCTGGTTCGACGAGGAAGACTGCCGCCTGCTCGAGAGCCTGGCCAGCTTCGCCGGCGCGGTGCTCAACATGTCACGCAGCAAGGACGCAGCCATCGCCGAAGCGGCGCAGGCCAAGGCCGCGCGCGCGGCGCTGCAGTTGTCGGATACGCGCAAGGATGAATTCCTCGCCATGCTCGGGCACGAACTGCGCAACCCGATCGCCGCCATCGACAGCGCGATCAAGGTCAGCCGCCGGCTCGCGACGGCGCAGCAGTCCACCTCGGGCATGCTCGATATCGCCGAGCGCCAGATGCGCCAGCTCAAGCGGCTGACCGACGATCTGCTCGATGCCTCGCGCATCAAGCAGGGCAAGGTGCCGATCGTGCGCACCCACGCCAATATGCAGGACATCGTGGCGGATGCCCTGGCCGCGGTGGCGTCGGACATCGAATGGCACGGCAACGTGCTGACCACCTCGCTGCCCGACGCGCCGGTGACAGTGTATGCCGACGCGGCAAGGCTCACGCAGGTGTTGACCAACCTGCTGTCCAACGCGATCAAGTACACGCCGCGCGGCGGCACCATGGACCTGTCGCTGCAGGTCGAGCCGTCGCCGATGGGGGAAGCGGATGCGAACGACGAGGATGCCGGCCCGTACGACGTGCTGGTGATCACGGTCAAGGACAACGGCGTGGGTATCGATCCCGCCTTCCTGCCCAATGTGCTCGACATGTTCAGCCAGTATGCGGCCAATGCGCATGGGGGTGGCCTGGGCGTGGGGCTGGCTATCGTCAAGCGCATGGTGGAGTTGCACAACGGAACGGTCACGGTGCGCAGTGATGGCAGGGGTCTCGGTACCGAGGTGCAGGCGCGCCTGCCGGTGGTGTGCGCCGGACTGGCCGAGGTGGCCGCGCAGACCACCGGCAAGCTCGCCCCGATGCGCATCCTGCTGGTCGACGACAATGCCGAGGGCCTGCGCGCGCTCGGCATGTTGCTCGAACTCGACGGCCACGAAGTCAGGCTGGCCGTCAGCGGCGAGGACGCGCTGGAGATCGCCGCGGACTTCACGCCGGATGTCGCGCTGATCGACATTGGCCTGCCCGGCATCGACGGCTTCGAACTGGCCCGGCACCTGCGCCAGCTGCCGTCCTTCGCGGGCACCCGCCTGGTTGCGCTGAGCGGCTACGCGTCCACGGCCGACAGGGAACGCGGCGCGGCGGCCGGGTTCGACTTCCACCTGGCCAAGCCGCTGGCGCTGGAGGCCCTGGCGCAGGTCCTGGCGCGCAGCTGAGGCGTGCGTGCCGGATGCGGCCGGATGCGTGCTGGTGTGCGCGCAACGGCGGCATGTAGGAGGCCGTCTGGCCCGAATCAGCCATCGCCCTACGCCAGTGTCGTTGCGGCCACTCCATACTGGATGGAACGACAACACCACATGCTGCCGATGCTTGTTTTCCTCATGCTCACCCTGGCAGCGCTCGGGGTCATCGCCATCGTCATCTATCTGACGAAATAATCCAGCCAAGGCCCTGGGGTATTCCATCGATCGCGCAAAACCCGAGCAAAAACGCTTGCCCTGCCGCGCCCCGGCAGGCTAAGCTTCGGCCTGCATTGTATGCAAAAGATGAACACAAAATAAATCTGAAATCATTCAGGAGACAAGCGCGATGGATCTGGCGCAACAGTACATTCCCAATCTGCTCAATGGCCTCGAATGGTCCGGCTGCGCGCTGGCGATGAGCGGCTCCCTGCTGGTTGCCTTGCATAACAAGGCGTCGCGCTGGGGCTGGATCGCCTATCTCTGTTCCAACCTGGTATGGAGCGTATTCGCGCTGGTGACCGGCACCTATGGCCTGTTCGTCCAGCAGCTGGGCTTTACCGCGACCAGCATCTATGGCTTGTATCGCCACACGAAGTTTCATCGGGAGCAGGAACGCGCGCACACGCAGGCGCACCCGGCCTGAGTACTTGCTGCCGGGCAGTGCCGCGGAACGCGGCGCTGCTTCTCACCACAGCAGGCTGGCGATCGCGGGCGCCAGCGCCACCGGCATCACCAGGGCACCGAGACGCAGGAACTGCAGCGCGCCCACTTCGTGGCCCTCGCGCCGCAAGGCGGTCAGCCATAGCAAGGTGGCCAGCGAGCCGGTGACCGAGAGGTTGGGCCCCAGGTCGATGCCGATCAGCACGGCGCTGGTGAGATCGGTGGAGGCGTGTCCCGCCGCGAGCACGGACGAGGCAATGAGCCCGGCCGGCAAGTTGTTGACTACGTTCGATGCCAGCGCCACCACGGCGCCGGGCAGCCACAGCCCGGTCGTGGCCGCATGGCGGATGAGCGCCTGCATCTCCGATGCCAGCCGGCCGATGACGCCGGTCTGCTCGAGCCCCGCCACCAGCACGAACAGGCCCGCCACCATTGGCAGCACGCCCCACGAAATCTCGCGCAGCGCCGGCAGGCACAGGCCCGGCCGGCGCGCGCACACCAGCACCAGCGTGGCCAGGCCGGCCAGGAAGGTCGGCCAACCGAGTTCGGCGCCCAGCAGCGAGGCGGCCAGCAGTACCACACCCATCACCACGATCCCGGCGGCGGTGAGCCGGGCCTCGGGCGAAAGCGGCGGCACCGGCACGTCGGCCGCGATGCGCTCGTCGAGCGCGTGGCGCTGCGTCCAGTACAGGGCGGCGAAGGTGGCGGCGATCGCCAGCGCCGAAGGCAGCGCGAAGCGCGCCAGCCAGCCCAGCAACGTGGGCATGCGCTCGCCGAAGACGACCAGGTTGGCCGGGTTCGAGATCGGCAACACGAAGCTGGCGGCATTGGCGATAAAGGCGCAGATGTAGAGGTAGGGCAGCGGATGCCTGACCCTGGCGGCGCGTGTCGCGGCCAGCACGGCGGGCGTGAGCACCACCGCGGTGGCGTCGTTCGACATGAACACCGTGACCAGCGTGCCGATGCCATAGACCAGCACGAACAGGCGCCGCGCCGAACCCTTCGCCCGGCGCACCGCCACCGCCGCCAGGTGGTCGAACAGTCCGGTCTTGCGGGCCAGTTCGGCGGCCAGCATCATGCCGCCGAGAAACAGGTAGACGTCGTAGCCGCGCGCCACGGCGGCCAGCGCATCAGGCAGGGCCAGCAGCCCCGTCATGCACAGCAGCAGCGCGCCGGCCACGGCCCAGACGGCCTCGGGCAAGCGGAACGGCCGCGTGATGACGCCGACGGTGGCGGCCGCCGCAACCGCCCAGATCAGGAGGCCATTGTAGGGAGACAGGCTGGTCGGCAGCATCGTATGGGCGGCAGTTCGTGTCGTGGGTGTCGTGGCGCCGCGCCAGGGCGCGGCGGATTCGGCGGCGTCAGCTGCGGGTGCCCGCGGTGTTCAGGTACTCAGGCGCCCGGGTGCTCAGGCGCTCAGGTGCTCGACTGTGGCGCGCGGGGCACGATGGCCGATGGCGGTGCCACGGGCGCGGCAGTGCGCAGCGGGTCGGACGGCGCCGCGGGGCCAGCCGGGCCATCCTGTGCCGGGCTGGCGGCAGGCTCCTGCTCGGGCGCCGGCGCCGGGAAACCCAGCGAGGCGATACCGTGGCCGCCGTCGGCGTATTCCGGATAGATCCAGTCGTCGCCGCTGCGCACGAGGTTCGCGGGCGCGGCGAATTCCTCCTCGGGCTGGCCCGCGAGGCGGCCCTCCATGTACGCGGCCCAGATCGGCAGTGCCGTGGTCGCGCCGAATTCGTGGCGGCCCAGCGTGCGGTTGTCGTCGAAGCCCATCCAGGCCACGGTGACGATGCCCGATGCGTAGCCGGCGAACCAGCCGTCCACCGAGTCGTTGGTGGTGCCGGTCTTGCCGGCCACGTCCGCGCGCCGCAGGTAGTGCTGCAGCCCGGCCCCGGTGCCGCTGGTCACCACGCTGCGCAGCAGGTTGTTCATGACGTAGGCATTGCGCTCCGGAATCACGCGGCGCGGCTGCGGCTCGCTGGCCGCGGTGAACAGGACGTTGCCCTCGGCGTCGGCGATGCGCTCGATCAGGTAGGGCTCGGTGCGGTAGCCTTCGCTGGCGAACACGCCATATGCGGCGGCCAGCCGCAGCGGGGTGGTGGTGCCGGTGCCCAGCGCCATCGGCAGGTAGTGCGGCAGGCGTTGCTCGGCGAAGCCGAACTTGCCCGCGTAGTCCACCGCATAGGGAATGCCGATGGCCTGCAGCGTACGGATGGCAGGCAGGTTGCGCGACTCGGCCAGCGCCTGGCGCACGCTCACGGCGCCCAGGAAGCGGCCGTCGTCGTTGCCCGGCTGCCAGCGCGACGAGGCATCGAGCGGCGCGTCGTTGATCATCGTGTTGGAGGACAGGCCGCGTTCGAGCGCGGCGGAATAGATGAACGGCTTGAAGGTCGAGCCGGGTTGCCGCTCGGCCTGGGTGGCATGGTTGAAGCGGCTGGTGCCGAAGTCGGCGCCGCCGATCATGGCTTCGATGGCGCCGCTCTTGCTGTCCAGCGACACCAGCGCGGCCTGCGGCCCCGGCGCGGCGCCATGGCGCCGGCCGTACTGGTCGAGGCCGGCATGCACGGCCTCGTAGGCCAGGCTCTGCCGCACCGAGGATACCGTGGTGTAGACGTTCAGCCCGCGCGTGTAGGCATCTTCGCCGAAGCGCTCGTAGGCCAGCTGGCGCGCCAGCTCGGCGACATACTCGGCGTGGCCGTCGAAGTGGCCGTTGCGCCCGCCTGCCACCTGCAGCGTCTCCTTGCGGGCCGCCTGGTATTGCTCGTGCGTGATCATGCCCAGCGCCTGCATGCGTCCCAGCACGTATTGCTGGCGCAGCTTCGCGCGCTGGAAGTTCACCACCGGATTCATGGTCGAGGGCGCCTTGGGCAGGCCGGCCAGCATGGCCGATTCGGCCAGCGAGAGCGCATCCAGCGGCTTGCCGAAGTACGCCTGCGCGGCGCTGCCGAAGCCGTACGCGTGCTCGCCCAGGTAGACCTGGTTCATGTACAGCTCGAGGATGCGGTCCTTCGACAGCGAGTGGTCGATCTTCCAGGCCAGCAGGATTTCATACCACTTGCGCGAGAGCGTCTTCTCGCGCGACAGGTAGAAATTGCGCGCCACCTGCATGGTGATGGTGGAGGCGCCCTGCGCATAGCCCTCGCCGATATTGGCCAGGGCGGCACGGAAGATGCCGGGGATGTCCACGCCGGCGTGCTCGTAGAACTGGTCGTCCTCGGCCGCGAGCAGGGCATTGGACATCTGGCGCGGCATGCGTTCGAGCGGGACGAATTCCCGGTGCTCGTTGCCGAATTCGCCGATCAGGACGTTGTCGGCGGTGAAGATGCGCAGCGGCAGGTCCGGGCGGTAATCGCGCAGGGCGTCGACGGCGGGGAGTTGGCGCAGGCTCACGACAGCGGCGAACCCGACAAGCAGGATGGAGGCTGCAGCCAGCGCCAAAGTGGCGCTGGCTGCCTTTGCTACGACTCGTTTCATGCGCGCATTCTACCTTGGGGCCAGGGCCGCCACCGCCGACAGGCGATGCACAAGCTCGTCGGCGGGGGCCGCCGCGCCCATGCCGGCTGCTTGCGCCGGGGGTGGCGATGCCACCGGACGCATCTCCGGCGAGCCCACCTGCTGCGCGAATCCGGCCAGCGCGCGCCAGGTCTCGCGTCGCTCGATGATGGTGAAATGGTCGGTGCCCGGCACGGTTTCCTGCGCGACCGGCATGGGCCACGCTGCGATCAGGCGCTCCGAGCATTCATGCGGTACCACCTCGTCGGTCTCCGCCAGCAGCACCTTGGTGCTCTGCACCACCTTCTTGCAGTGCGAGATCGAATCGAAGTGATGGCGCATCAGTTGCCGCAGCGGCACCAGCGGGAAGCGCTTGCGCACGATTTCCAGCAGCGAATCGTAGGGCGTGATCAGTTGCAGGCTTTCGAAGTCCTGCAGGTCCGCCAGCTGGATGGCGATGCCGGTTCCGAGGCTGCGCCCGACCACGTGCACGCGCGTGCCCGGGAACACGCGGCGCACGTGCAGCAGGAACTGGCTCGCATCCGCCACCGCGGAAGCTTCCGACGGGGTGCCGTCCGAGTCGCCCACACCCCGGTAGTCCATGGTGGCAAAGCCTACCCCCGGTGGCAACCATTCCAGGTATTGCATGGTGAGCAGCACGTCCTCCCCGCGCCCGGGCAGGTAAAAGAGCAGGTCACGCACCGGCGGGGCATCGTCCTCGGGCAGCGCCGGCGAGCCGTCGGGCGCCGCCGGGGCGCCATAGACATAGCCGTGCAGCAGGCCGCCGGGCACCTCGTGCGCATAGGTGGTGATCCCGTCGGGCAGGTCGCGCGGCGGGCGGCGGCGGGCGTCGAACAGCAGTCTGTCCTGGTTCAGCGTGAGATAGGTCCAGTAGCAGGTAAAGCTGCCGGCCGTGAACAGGGCAACGGCGAGCGTCTTGCGGGAAAGGGATGACGGCATGCTTGATTCGCAAAAATGTCCGGCGCGGCCTGCGCGCAGCGGGGGAGCCCCGGGGGCATTTCCCGCGGCCACGGCATTCGACCGGGCCAGGCGGCTACAAGTTCTTGTACGATACGCTCCACATCAACGGCGGCCCGTGCGGCCGCGCACGGAGCCAAAGCAACATGAGCGAGCAAAACGATCCGGCCCTGGCCGGCCAGAGACGCGCGGAAGAAGCGCAGGCAATGGAGCGCGTGGTCAGCGCCAGCCGCCAGGTGCAGGTGGCCTTCACCTCGCTGCAAGGGCAGTTTGCGCCGCAGGGCTCGGGCAATCCGTCCAAGATGGCGCTGACGACCTTCGACGCGGCGCTGCAGGCACTCGAAGACGCCCAGGCGGCGTTCGACGAACTGCTGAACGATTTGCTCGACGGCAAGCGCTAGAAGCCGTCCGCCGCTCGGTTCGCCGCTCGGTGCGCCGCTCAGTTCGCAGGGTAGGCGGCCACCTCGATCAGGTTGCCATCCGGGTCCCGGCAATAGACCGAGGTCATCGGGCCAAGCGCGCCGGTGCGGGCAGCCGGCCCCGCCTCGATCGGCACGCGGTGCGCCAGCCAGTGCGCGATCACGCTCTCCAGCGAATTGCGCGTGATGAAGCAGAGGTCGTCGCTGCCTGGGGTGGGATGCACGCCGGTGAACCACGCCACGGTGTCGGTGCCGATCGGGCGCAGGTTGATTTTCTGCTGCCCGAAGCGCACCGAGACCCGCTTGCCGGTGCGCGAATCGAAATCCTCTCGCGTCATGCCCAGCACGCTTTCGTACCACGCGGCGCTGGTCTCGACGTCCTTCACATTGAGGACGATATGGTCGAAGCGGTCAATCACGATGCTCATCTTGCACCTTTCGGAAATGGAAATGCCGGAGGGGGTGACGCTGGTATGAAGGAAGGGGTGGGCCGGGAATGCATGTACTTTACACCCGACTTCGGACGTATGCCCGCGCGCCGCGCGCCCTGCTTGTGATAAGGTTTCGCGGCAAGGTCGCCATGCCGCCCCGACATCCGCGCATAGAGACGGCCTGACCCGGACCGACCGGGATCCATAACAGGAGACCAGCCGTCATGAGCAGCCCGCTTGCCCGCCACGCCGCGGCGTCGCCCGACGACCCGGAGCGCGGCTCCCTGATCGCCCGCGCGCACGCGCGTTCCGCCGCCTTCGGGCTCGAAGTCGCCCACGGGGCCGATTTCCACCCCTTGCCAAAGCACGCGCTGCACGAACTGGTCGACGCCAGCCAGGCGCTTTACCGGCATGCGCTGCCGGTGATGGAAACCCTGCACGCGCAGATCGCCGGCACCGAAAGCATGGTGCTGCTTACCGACAGTGGCGGCGTGATCCTGCACAGCCTGGGCGACGGCGATTTCGCCGACCAGGCCCGGCGCGTGGCGCTGGCGCCGGGCGTGTCGTGGGCGGAGTCCAGCAAGGGCACCAACGCGATCGGCACCACGCTGGCCGAGGCGCGCGCCACGGTGGTCCATGCCGATGAGCACTTCCTGCGTGCCAACCGTCTGCTGACCTGCTCGTGCGCCCCGATCGCCGGTCCGTTCGGCCAGGTCCTCGGCGCGCTCGATGTCAGCGGCGATCACCGCGGCTTTCACAAGCACACCCTGGCGCTGGTGCGCATGTCGGCGCAGATGATCGAGAACCACCTGTTCGCCACGCATTTCAGCGATGGCGTGCTGGTGCGCTTTCATGCGCGCCCGGAATTCGTCGGCACGCTGTTCGAAGGCATGGCCGCGTTTGCGCCCGACGGTACCTTTCTCGCCGCCAACCGCAGCGGCCTGTTCCAGCTGGGGCTTTCGCCCGACACGCTGGACCGCCAGGGTTTCGCCGACCTGTTCGGCATGCCGCTGGGCGCCGCGCTGAGGCAGGGCGGCGAGGCCAGCGACCAGTTGCTCACGCTCACGCTGCCGAGTCGCGTTCATGTGTTCGCGCGCACGACGCGGCTCATGCCCGCACGCCGTGCCGCTGCCGCCGCGGCGCCCGCCGCGCCGTGCAGCCAGGCCTCCGCGCTGGCCGCCCTCGACACCGGCGACGCCCGCATGGCAGCCGTGCTGCAGCGGGTGGACAAGGTGCGCGGGCGCGATATCCCGATCCTGGTGCTCGGCCGTACCGGCACCGGCAAGGAGTGGCTGGCGCGCGCCATCCATTGTGCCTCTGCGCGCGGCGACGCACCCTTCGTAGCGGTCAATTGCGCCTCGATCCCCGAGTCGCTGATCGAGGCCGAACTGTTCGGCTACGAAGACGGCGCTTTCACCGGCGCGCGGCGGCGCGGCAGTCCCGGCAAGCTGGTCCAGGCGCATGGCGGCACCCTGTTCCTCGACGAGATCGGCGACATGCCGCTGGCGCAGCAGGTGCGCCTGATGCGCGTGCTGCAGGAGCGTGCCGTGACGCCGCTCGGCGCCACGCGCGCGATTCCCGTGGACCTGCGCATCATCTGCGCCACCCACCGCGACCTGCGCGCGATGATCGCCGCCGGCACCTTCCGCGAAGACCTGTACTACCGCATCAACGCACTCGCCGTCACGCTGCCCGCCCTGCGCGAGCGTACCGACCTGCCGGCGCTGGTGGAGCGCATCCTGGCGCAGCAGCTCGCGCCGCCGGAGCAGGGCGGCGGCCCGCATGCGCTGCGCGTGTCTGCCGAAGTGCTGGAACGCTTCCAGCGGCATGCCTGGCCCGGCAACCTGCGCCAGATGGTCAATGTGCTGCGCACCGCGGCGATCATGGCCGAAGGCGAGGACGTGATCGGGGTGGCGCACCTGCCGGAGGA
Source organism: Cupriavidus sp. 2TAF22 (assembly GCF_052115045.1). Taxonomy (NCBI): domain Bacteria; kingdom Pseudomonadati; phylum Pseudomonadota; class Betaproteobacteria; order Burkholderiales; family Burkholderiaceae; genus Cupriavidus; species Cupriavidus sp. 2TAF22. The sequence continues at coordinate 99,760 of NZ_JBFRFX010000009.1, read as the reverse complement.
TTTCTTCGACGAACTGGCTGCGCCCGGCCCTGCCCGTGAAGCCGCGCCATGCGCCGCGTCCGCGGCGGCGTGCGATTCACCCGAGCCCTTGCGGGATGTCGAGGCGGGCCTGATCCGCCAGGCGCTGGCGCGGCATGCGGGCAATGTCAGCCTGGCTGCGCGGGAACTGGGCGTTTCCAGGAATACCATCTACAGGCGATTGAAGAAGCGCGACTGAAGGCCGGAGGCCGACGCGCTTCCTGGCGCGGGCGCCAATGAAAAAGAGGCTGCCTTGCCGCGCCATGCGGGCGCAACGAAGCAGCCTTCTGTCCTTGCGTGTGCGCAGTCAGCGAGCGGCTTTCTCCAGTCGCGCCGCCTCCTCGTCGCTGAACAGCTCCGAGCGCGTCAGGAAGCGCAAGCCGGTCGGCCCCTCCAGCGAGAACATGCCGCCCGTGCCGGGCACCACGTCGATCACCAGTCGCGTGTGCTGCCAGTACTCGAATTGCGCGCGGGTCATGTAGAAGGGCATGCCGCCGATCTCGCCCAGGCAGACATCGGCATCGCCGATGATCAGCTCGCCGGCCGGATAGCACATCGGCGCGCTGCCGTCGCAGCAGCCGCCGGACTGGTGGAACATCAGCTCGCCATGCTGCCCGCGCAGGCGCTCGATCAGCGCCTGCGCGGCAGGCGTGGCGATCACGCGTTGCACGGCGCCGGCAGGAATGGTGGTGTCGGACATCGGGGGCGCTCCTTGCCTGGTCAGGCTGCGGAAAAGTCCATCACCACCCGGCCTTCGATGTCGCCGGAGCGCATGCGCGCGAAGATATCGTTGATCTGCTCCAGCGGCGCGGTGGAAACCGTGGCCTTGACCGCGCCGTGCGCGGCGAAGTCCAGCGATTCCTGCAGGTCGCTGCGGGTGCCGACGATGGAGCCGCGGATGGTGATGCCCCTGAGCACCACGTCGAAGATCGGCGTGGGGAAGTCGCCCGGCGGCAAGCCGTTGAGCGCGATGGTGCCGCCGCGCCGCACCATGCCGATGGCCTGGCCGAACGCCTTGGGCGAGACCGCCGTCACCAGTGCGCCGTGCGCGCCGCCGATTTCCTTCTGCAGGTAGGCCACCGGATCGGTGGTGCGCGCGTTGACGGTGACCTCGGCGCCGAGTTTGCGGGCCAGTTCGAGCTTCTTGTCGTCGATATCCACCGCCGCCACGCGCATGCCCATGGCGCGCGCATACTGCACGGCGACGTGGCCAAGGCCGCCGATGCCGGAGATCACCACCCACTGTCCCGGGCGCGTGTCGGTGACCTTGAGGCCCTTGTAGACCGTCACGCCCGCGCACAGGATCGGCGCGATCTCGACGAAGCCCACGCTGTCGGGCAGCAGGCCCACGTAGTTGGGATCGGCCACCACGTATTCGCCGTAGCCGCCGTTGACGGAGTAGCCGGTGTTCTGCTGCTTCTCGCACAGCGTCTCCCAGCCCTGCAGGCAATGCTCGCAATAGCCGCAGGCGCTGTAGAGCCAGGGCACGCCGACGCGGTCGCCTTCCTTCACGCGCGTCACGCCGGCGCCCACGGCGGAGACATAGCCCACGCCTTCGTGCCCCGGGATGAAGGGCAAGGTGGGTTTGACGGGCCAGTCGCCCTCGGCGGCGTGCAGGTCGGTGTGGCAGACCCCGGAGGCTTCGATCTTGACCTGGATCTGCCCGCGGCCGGGCTCCGGCACGGGGACCTCATCGATCGTGAGCGGGGCGCCGAATTCGCGTACCACGGCGGCTTTCATCATTGCTGTCATGTCGACTCCTGATGCTGATTCCGTTGACAGTTACGCCCGCCGCGCGCGGCCGGGCGTCAGTCCGATCATGCGCGTGCGCGCCGCGGTGCACCAGCGGCGCGCTCGCCCATGTTTGCGCTGGATCAAAAGAAACCGAGAGCGTTCGGGCTGTAGCTCACCAGGAGGTTCTTGGTCTGCTGGTAGTGGTCCAGCATCATGCGGTGGTTCTCCCGCCCGATGCCGGATTGCTTGTAGCCGCCGAAGGCCGCGTGCGCCGGATACGCGTGGTAGCAGTTGGTCCACACACGCCCGGCCTGGATGCCGCGGCCCATGCGGAAGGCACGCGCGCCGTCGCGGCTCCATACGCCGGCGCCGAGGCCGTAGAGCGTATCGTTAGCGATCTCCAGCGCCTCGTCCTCGTCCTTGAAGGTGGTCACCGACACCACCGGGCCGAAGATTTCCTCCTGGAAGATGCGCATCTTGTTGTGGCCGGCGAAGACCGTGGGCTTGACGTAGTAGCCGGTGGACAGGTCGCCGCCCAGCGCATTGCGCTCGCCGCCGATCAGGCATTGCGCGCCTTCCCGCTTGCCCAGGTCGAGGTAGGAGAGGATCTTTTCCAGTTGCTCCTGCGACGCCTGCGCGCCGATCATGGTGGTCTTGTCGAGCGGGTGGCCCTGCTTGATTGCCGCCACGCGCTTGAGCGCGCGTTCCATGAAGCGTTCGTAGATGGATTCCTGGATCAGCGCGCGCGACGGGCAGGTGCAGACCTCGCCCTGGTTCAGCGCGAACATGGCAAAGCCTTCCAGCGCCTTGTCGAAGAAGGCGTCGTCTGCGGCCATCACGTCTTCGAAGAAGATATTGGGCGACTTGCCGCCCAGCTCCAGCGTCACCGGGATGATGTTCTGCGAGGCGTACTGCATGATCAGCCGCCCGGTGGTGGTCTCGCCGGTGAAGGCGATCTTGTTGATGCGCGGGCTGGACGCCAGCGGCTTGCCTGCCTCCAGGCCGAAGCCGTTGACCACGTTGAGCACGCCCGGCGGCAGCAGGTCGCCGATCAGCTCCATCAGCACCAGGATCGAGGCCGGGGTCTGCTCGGCCGGCTTGAGCACCACGCAGTTGCCGGCGGCCAGCGCCGGCGCCAGCTTCCAGGTCGCCATCAGCAGCGGGAAGTTCCACGGAATGATCTGGCCGACCACGCCCAGCGGCTCGTGGAAGTGATAGGCCACGGTGTCGTGGTCGATCTCGGAGATGCCGCCTTCCTGCGCGCGGATGCAGCCGGCGAAGTAGCGGAAGTGATCCACCGCCAGCGGCAGGTCGGCCGCGGTGGTCTCGCGGATCGGCTTGCCGTTGTCGATGGTCTCGGCCACCGCCAGCGTGACGAGGTTGGCCTCGATGCGGTCGGCGATGCGGTTGAGGATATTGGCGCGCTCGGTGGTGGAGGTGCGGCCCCAGGCCGTCTTGGCGCGGTGGGCGGCGTCGAGCGCGGCGTCGATGTCCTTCTGGTTGGAGCGCGGCACGCGCGTGAACGGCTTGCCGGTGACGGGCGTGATCGCCTCGAAATACTGGCCGTCGACCGGGGCCACCCAGGCGCCGCCGATATAGTTCTCGTACTGGTCCTTGTAGGGATTCGCAACGCCCAGCTGGGCGATTTCCGCCATGTCCATGTCTCGCTCCGTTATTTGATTTCGCTTGGTTCCGTGCGATGTCGAAAGGACAGCGCACCGTGCGGCGATGCCGCGCGCACGGCCCCTTATCCGCAAGAGGCATGCCCGGCGAGCGGCGGCGCACGGCGGCGGCGAAAGGCAGGCAAAGACTGGCCGGCGGCCGGCTATGCCAGCCGCAGCCGATGTGTCATGCGCGGCGCAGGTGTGCCAATCTGGAACAGTGTGTGACAGCGTGTGGCAGGGTGACACGCTGCGCGCAGGCCGGCCTTGCTAGCTTCCGCTGGCGTGGATCAGGAATTCGCGCAGCGCGTCGGCCGGCGCATCCAGCTTGCGTCCCGGCTGCCACAGCAGCCCGACCTCCATGTCCGGCACACCGTCGGCAATCGGCCGGGCCTCGATCTGGCGGCCTTCGAGCGACCAGGGCCGGTACACCATGTCGGACAGCACCGTCACGCCGAAGCCGTGCGCCACCAGCCCGCGCAGCGCTTCCATCGAGCTGGTGCGGAAGGCGATCGACGGCGCCAGCCGCTTGCTGCGCCAGTAGCGCAGCGTGGCGCGCTCGCTCTCGTCCACGGTGATCAGGATATAGGGGTGCGCCGCGATATCCTTGAGCGTCAGCCTGGGCAGGGCCAGCAAGGGGTGCGACGGCGAAGCCCACAGCTGGCGCCGCGAGCGGATCAGCGTGTGATGGGCAAAGCGCTGCAGTTTCTCGATGTTGGACAGCAGGCAGATGCCAAGCTCGATGTCGCCGGACAGCACGCCCTGCTCGATGCCGGGGCGGTCCATGTCGTGCAGGTCGAAATCGATATCCGGGTAGTTGGTGCGAAAGCGCGCCAGCAGGCCCGGCAGCAGGTAGCCGAGCACGGTGTACGACGCTGCCAGCCGCACCGTGCCGCTGAGATTGTGCGCCTGGAAGCGCGGCTCGCGCAGGGTGTCCTGCACGGCGTCCAGTATCTCGCGGGCGCGCTGGTGCAGGCGGTGGCCCTCAGGCGTCAGCGTCACCCCGTGGGGCAGGCGGTCGAACAGGCGCACGCCGAGCTGCTGTTCGAGCATCAGCACGGCATTGGTGATGGCCGACTGCGACACATGCTCGGCGGTAGCCGCCATCGAGAACTGGCCGGTTTCGGCCGCCGCCGCGAAGTAGCGGAACTGCCGCAGCGTGATTTCCTTGGCCAGGCGCGGCGCGCTGTCCTGTCCCCCGGTGCGGTCCTTCGGCATGGCATCTCCTTTTCCTGCACGGCTGGTGGCGCCGCTGGTGGTGAAAGTGGCGCTTCGGCTTTGCGTCTCCGGCGCTACGGGTTAACGCTCGCTATCCGATTTTCAGATACCTGCTCTCTGAATTCATGATTTTACGATATCGAGCGGCCTTCCTACACTCAGCGCAGCCCCTGAGAGCACACGGAGACAGCATCGATGAATGCACCCCTATCCCCCGACCTGCAAGCCGCGCTGGCGTCCCTCGATAGCGTTTCGCTGGACGACAAATACACCCTCGAGAAAGGCAGGGTTTACCTGAGCGGCACCCAGGCGCTGGTGCGCTTGCCGATGCTGCAGAAGGCGCGCGACCGCGCCGCCGGCCTCAACACCGCGGGCTTTATCTCCGGCTACCGCGGCTCGCCGCTGGGTGGCGTGGACCAGGCGCTGTGGAAGGCCAAGAAGCACCTGGCCGCCAGCGACGTGGTGTTCCAGCCCGGCGTCAACGAGGACCTGGCCGCCACCGCCGTATGGGGCTCGCAGCAGGTCAACCTGTTCCCCGGCGCCACCCGCGACGGCGTGTTCTCGATGTGGTACGGCAAGGGCCCGGGCGTGGACCGCTCGATCGACGTGCTCAAGCACGCCAACTCGGCTGGCTCGGCCACGCACGGCGGCGTGCTGCTGCTGGCCGGCGACGACCACGCGGCCAAGTCCTCCACCGTGGCGCACCAGTCCGAGCATGTGCTGATGGCTGCCGGCATTCCGGTGCTGTATCCGTCCGACGTGCAGGAATACCTCGACTACGGGCTGCACGGCTGGGCCATGAGCCGCTACTCCGGCCTGTGGGTGTCGATGAAATGCGTGACCGACGTGGTGGAGTCCAACGCCTCGGTGGAGATCGATCCCGAGCGCGTGCAGATCAGGCTGCCGGAAGATTTCGCCATGCCCGAGGGTGGTCTCAATATCCGCTGGCCGGATGCGCCCCTGGTGCAGGAAGCCCGTCTGCTGGACCACAAGTGGTACGCGGCACTGGCCTATGTGCGCGCCAACAAGCTTAACCGCGTGGTGCTGGATTCTCCCAATGCGCGCTTCGGCATCATGACCGCCGGCAAGGCCTACCTCGACGTGCGCCAGGCGCTTGCCGACCTGGGCCTGGACGACGACACCTGCCGCCGCATCGGCATCCGCGTGTTCAAGGTGGGCTGCGTGTGGCCGCTCGACGCGCATGACGCGCGCGAGTTCGCCACCGGGCTGGAAGAAATCCTGGTGGTGGAAGAAAAGCGCCAGATCCTCGAGTACGCGCTCAAGGAAGAACTCTACAACTGGCGCGACGACGTGCGCCCCAAGGTCTACGGCAAGTTCGACGAGCGCGGCAACCACGGTGGCGAATGGTCGGTGCCGCGCGGCAACTGGCTGCTGCCGGCGCACTATGAACTGTCGCCGGCGCTGATCGCCAAGGCCATCGCCACCCGCCTGGAAAAGAGCGACCTGCCGTCCGACGTGCGCGAGCGCATCGCCGCGCGCCTGGCGCTGATCGAAGCCAAGGAGCGCGAGGCCGCGCGCCCGCGCATCGCGGTGGAGCGCAAGCCCTGGTTCTGCTCGGGCTGCCCGCATAACACTTCCACCCGCGTGCCCGAAGGCTCGCGCGCCATGGCCGGCATCGGCTGCCACTACATGACGCTGTGGATGGACCGCAATACCGACACCTTCAGCCAGATGGGCGGCGAAGGCGTGGCGTGGACCGGCCAGATGCACTTCACCGGTGAGAAGCATGTGTTCGTCAACCTCGGCGACGGCACCTACTTCCACTCCGGGCTGCTGGCCGTGCGCGCATCGATCGCGGCCAAGGCCAACATCACCTACAAGATCCTGTTCAACGACGCCGTGGCCATGACCGGCGGCCAGCCCGTCGACGGCGTGCTCACGGTGCCGCAGATCGCCCACCAGGTGCAGGCCGAAGGCGCCAGCAAGATCGTGGTGGTGACCGACGAGCCGGAGAAATACGGCGACGGCGGCATGCTGCCCGGCGGCGTAAGCGTGCACCACCGCGACGCGCTCGACGAAATCCAGCGCCAGCTGCGCGATACCGCCGGCGTCACCGTGCTGATCTACGACCAGACCTGCGCTACCGAAAAGCGCCGCCGCCGCAAGCGCGGCACCTATCCGGATCCGGCCAAGCGCGCCTTTATCAACGATGCGGTCTGCGAAGGCTGCGGCGATTGCTCGGTCAAGTCGAACTGCCTGTCGGTGGAGCCGCTGGAAACGCCGCTCGGCACCAAGCGCAAGATCAACCAGTCCTCCTGCAACAAGGACTTCTCCTGCGTCAACGGCTTCTGCCCGAGCTTCGTCACCGCCGAAGGCGCGCAGGTGAAGAAGCCGGCCGCCGCGGGCGGCAAGGGGGCCGGTGCCGATTTCTCGGCGTTGCCGCTGCCGGCGCTGCCGGCGCTCGAGCGCGCCTACGGCGTGCTGGTGACCGGCGTGGGCGGCACCGGCGTGGTCACCATCGGCGGCCTGCTCGGCATGGCGGCCCACCTCGAAAAGAAGGGCGTGACCGTGCTCGACATGGCCGGCCTGGCGCAGAAGGGCGGCGCCGTGATCAGCCACGTGCAGATCGCGCCGACCCCGTCCGCGCTGCATGCCACCCGCATTGCCATGGGCGAGGCGCGCCTGGTGATCGGCTGCGATGCCATCGTCTCGGCCTCGCCCGAAGTCCTGTCCAAGACCCGGGCGGGCGTGACGGCCGCCGCCATCAACAGCGCCAGCACGCCCACCGCCGAATTCATCCACAACCCGAAGTGGAAGTTCCCCGGCGCCTCGGCCGAGCAGGACCTGCGCGCGAGCGTGGGCGATGCCTGCGCCTTTATCGATGCCAACGCCTGGGCCGTGACCTTGCTGGCCGACTCGATCTACTCCAACCCGCTGCTGCTCGGCTTTGCCTGGCAGAAGGGCTGGATCCCGCTGCAGCGCGAGAGCCTGGTGCGCGCCATCGAGCTCAACGGCGTGTCGGTGGAGAAGAACCTGCTGGCCTTCGACTGGGGCCGCTACCTGGCCCATCACGGCGAAGCCGCGCTCAGCGCGCAGCTCAAGCCCGCGCCGCGCGCGCAGGTGGTGGCGATGCCGGAAACGCTCGACGGCGTGATCCGCCAGCGCGAAGCGATGCTGACGGCCTACCAGAACGCCGCCTATGCGGCCCGCTACAGCACGGTGGTGGAGCGCGTGCGCAACGCGGAGAAGGCGCTCGGCGCCGGCAGCCGCCTGCTGCTCACCGAAGCGGTGGCGCGCAACCTCGCCAAGCTGATGGCCTACAAGGATGAATACGAAGTCGCGCGCCTGTATGCCGACCCGGCCTTCCTCGACAAGCTGCGCACCCAGTTCGAAGGCGAACCCGGCCGCGACTACCAGCTAGGCTTCCACCTCGCGCCGCCGCTGCTGGCAAAGCGCGACGCGCACGGGCACCTGGTCAAGCGCCGTTTCGGGCCCGGCATGCTGAGCGTGTTCCGTCTGCTGGCACGCGCCAAGGGCTTGCGCGGCACCGCCTTCGACGTGTTCGGCAAGACCGCCGAGCGGCGCGCCGAGCGCAAGCTGGTCGCCGACTATATCGGGATGACGGAGGAACTCTGCGCTTCGCTCGACGCCGGGCGCCTGGATACGGCCGTGGCGCTGGCCAGCCTGCCGGACGATATCCGCGGCTTCGGCCACGTCAAGGAAGCCAATATGGAAAAGGTGGCTGCGCGCCAGGCGACGCTGCTGGCGCAATACCGCGAGGCGGGGGCGCGGGTGGCGGCCTGAGCGGTGGCGGGAGGCACAGCGGCCGGCGCATGGTGCGCCGCCGCCATGCCTGTCGCACCATACCGCTTCAATTTTCGGGCTGTCGCAGTCGCGGTACGCGGAGACAAGCTGGCCAAACCTTCAACGCCTCGTCCCCGCTTCCTGCGCGACGCGGCTGACCGAAAGCCCCCTCACCGCGGCTGCAACACAATAATCGCCATCCCCGCGATCGCCACCGCGACCCCGGCAATGTCCCAGGGGCTCGGCCGCACGCCATCCACCAGCCACAGCCAGGCGATCGCCACCGCGATATAGACCCCGCCATAAGCCGCGTAGACCCGCCCCGACGCGTCCGGATGCAGCGACAGCAGCCACGCGAACAGGGCCAGCGACAGCGCGCCGGGCAACAGCACCCAGGCGCCCGCATGCTGGCGCAGCCACAGATACGGCAGGTAGCACCCGAGGATTTCGGCGCAGGCGGTGATCAGGTAGAGGCCGAAGATCTTCATGCCGCCGGTTCCGCCGCCGGCATCGGCGCGGAGGCGGAGGGTGAGGCGCGCGTTTGCTTCGCCCGCTTGCGCGCCGCCGGCTTGCGCTTGCCGCCGCCAAGCTCCCCACCCTGATAAGGCACCCGCCCGGACGGCACCACGGCGGAGGCCAGTTCCACATGGCCCTCCTGGTCGTCGAAGAACATATGCGCGCCGAAGGCCTGCAGCACCTGGTCCTTGGGCAGGCCGCCCAGGAAGAAGGCTTCGTCGATGCTGACGTTCCAGGCGCGCAGGGTGTGCACCACGCGCGTATGGGCGGGGCTGTTGCGCGCGGTCACGATGGCGATCCGCACCGGGCTCTGGCCGGGCTGGAAATGCGCCTGGATCTCGGCCAGGCGCAGCAGCAGCTTGGCGAACGGGCCTTCGGCCATGGCTTTGTGGCGATGGCGCTTTTCGTTCTTGATAAAGGCTTCCAACCCCTTTTGCTTGAAGATCTGCTCGGACTCGGGCGAGAACAGCACGGCGTCGCCGTCGAAGGCGATGCGGATCTGGCCAGCCGGGGCGCGGTAGGCGGAGGGTGCGTCGTACAGCTGCGCGGCCGCCACGCCGCCGTCGATGGCGGCCTGCACGTCGGCGGCTTCGCGCGACAGGAACAGGTCGACCTTGAAGGCCTGCAGGTAGCGCGCGATCGGCTCGCCGCCGGTGAAGGCCGCGCGGGTGATGTCCAGCCCGTGGGTCTCGATGGCGTTGAAGGCGCGCAGCCCGGTGTCGGGCGAGTTGCGCGAGATCACCACCACTTCCACCAGCCGCCGCCCGGGGATCAGGCTGTTGAGTTCGAGCAGGGCCTGCACCAGCGGAAAGGCGGTGCCCTGCGGCAGGGCTTCGTCCTCGTGCTGGCGCTGGTAGGCGGAGTAGGCCGCCACGCCCTGGGATTGATAGATACCGTTCTCGTGCTCGAGGTCGAACAACGCCCGGGACGAGATGCCGATGACGAGTTTGTCGGTGAGATCGTAGGCCATGTGCGCGAGTATAAGGGCGCGCGCACGCAGCGCGTGCGGCAGCCGCCCGCGCTGCATGCCGGTGCCATGGCCAGGCAATCGACGGAGAATCGCAACCTGCAATCGCCGGCCGGCGCCGCCTCCCGGGCGGGCGCGTCTCTTATCCTGCGGCACGTCATTCCGGCATTTCCAGGCAGGGCGGCATGGACATCGCGAAATCGTGTAACTACCGGCATGTTCCACTGCCATCTCGCGGCCTGGCACGTCAATTCGGCAGCTTCTGCGGCACCCCTCTCCCTACAATGAAATCCTGCATGCGAGGTTCCTCCGGGCCCTGTCGGGGGAGGGAGCCTGCGCTGAGGCGATGCGCCGCCGTCGACGCCGTCGCCCGCCACGAAACGACGAATGCCCACGGAGATAGCCATGCACGCCCCGCAACAAGCCGCAGCCACCGATCCCGCCCACGGCGACGACACCGACCACGAGGAAACCCGGGAATGGCTCGATGCCCTGGCTGCCGTGGTCCGCGCCGAGGGCGCGCCGCGCGCGCGCTTCCTGCTGGAGCGGCTGGCCGAGCACGCCAGCCATCTCGGCCTGGGCCACCGCGCGCATCCCTACTCCGCCTACCAGAACACCATCGGCGTGGGCGAGCAGCCGCGCTACCCGGGTGACCTGGCGATGGAACAACGCCTGGGCTCGATCATCCGCTGGAACGCGCTGGCCATGGTGGTGCGCGCCAACAAGGCTTACGGCGAGCTGGGCGGGCACCTGTCGAGCTACGCGTCGGCGGCCGAGATCTTCGAGGTGGGCTTCAATCATTTCTTCCGCGCCGACGATGGCGGGCGCAAGGGCGACCTGGTCTACTTCCAGCCGCACTCCGCCCCGGGCGTCTATGCGCGCGCCTTCCTCGAAGGGCGGCTGTCCGAGGCCCAGCTCGCAAGCTACCGACAGGAGACGGGCGGCGGCGAAGGTGGCGAAGGGGGGCTTTCCTCCTATCCGCATCCCTGGCTGATGCCGGACTTCTGGCAGTTTCCGACCGGCTCGATGGGCATCGGCCCGATCAGCGCGATCTACCAGGCCCGCTTCCTGCGCTACCTCGGCCACCGCGGGATTGCCGACACTGCCGGGCGGCGCGTGTGGGGCGTGTTCGGCGACGGCGAGATGGACGAGCCGGAATCGCTCGCCGCGCTTTCGCTGGCCGCGCGCGAGCAGCTCGACAACCTGACCTTCGTCATCAACTGCAACCTGCAGCGCCTGGACGGCCCGGTGCGCGGCAATGGCCAGGTGATCAACGAGCTGGAGGCGCTGTTCGCCGGCGCCGGCTGGAACGTGGTCAAGGTGGTGTGGGGGTCGGAGTGGGACGCGCTGTTCGCGCGCGATACCAGCCACGCGCTGCTGCGCCGCTTCGCCGCGATGGTGGATGGCGAATACCAGAACCTGGGCGCCAAGGACGGTGACTACAACCTCGCCAACTTCTTCAACCGCGATCCCGAGCTCAAGGCCCTGGCCGCCAGCATGAGCAGCGCCGACATCGACGCGCTGCGCCGCGGCGGGCACGACTTGCGCAAGCTCTACGCGGCCTTCCGCGCCGCGCAGGAACACCGCGGCGCGCCCACCGTCATTCTCGCCAAGACCAAGAAGGGCTTCGGCATGGGCGAGGCCGGCGAATCGCGCATGACCGCGCACCAGCAGAAGAAGCTCGACGTGGACGCGCTGCGCGCCTTCCGCGACCGCTTCAACCTGCCGCTGGACGATGCCGCGGTGGAGGCGCTGCGCTTCTACAAGCCGGCCGAAGACAGTGCCGAGATGGCTTACCTGCATGCGCGCCGCCAGGCGCTCGGCGGCTACCTGCCGGCGCGCGCCCGCACGGCGCACGCGTTGCGCATGCCGGACCTGATGCAATACGGGCGCTTCGCCATGGAGCCGGACGAGCGCGCGGTGTCCACCACCACCGCGGTGGTGCGGCTGTTCACCAACCTGATCAAGGACAAGGAAGTCGGCCCGCGCGTGGTGCCCATCGTCGCCGACGAGGCACGCACCTTCGGCATGGCCAACCTGTTCCGCCAGATCGGCATCTACTCGCCGATGGGTCAGCTCTACGAGCCGGAAGACGCGGGCTCGATGCTGTACTACAAGGAGAGCCAGCAGGGGCAGCTGCTCGAAGAGGGCATCACCGAGGCGGGCGCGCTGGCATCGTGGACGGCGGCGGCCACCTCCTACAGCGTGAACGGCGTGGCCATGCTGCCGTTCTATATCTATTACTCGATGTTCGGCTTCCAGCGCGTCGGCGATCTGATCTGGGCCGCGGCGGACCAGCGCGCGCGCGGCTTCCTGATCGGCGCCACCGCCGGGCGCACCACGCTGGCCGGAGAGGGCCTGCAGCACCAGGATGGCACCAGCCAGCTGATCGCCTCCACGGTGCCGAACTGCCGCGCCTACGACCCTGCCTTCGCCAGCGAGGCCGCGCTCATCATCGATCACGGCGCGCGCCGCATGCTGGAAGACCAGCACGACGAGTTCTATTACCTCACCGTCAACAACGAGAACTACGCGCAGGCGCCGCTGCCGCAAGACGCGCACGACGGCGTCATCAAGGGCATGTACCGCTTCGGTTCGCGCGGCCCGGACAACGCGGCCGCGGCCGTCAGGCTGCTTGGCTCCGGGCCGATCCTGCGGGAGGTCATCGCCGCCGCCGAACTGCTCGCCGGCGACTGGGACATCAAGTCCGAGATCTGGAGCGTGACGAGCTTTTCCGAGCTGGCACGGGACGCCCGCGAATGCGAGCGCAGCAGCCTGTTCGCCAGCGGCGGCGAGACCGAAAGCCACCTGCAGCGATGCCTGCCCGGCGCTACGCCGGTGATTGCCTCGACCGACTATGTGCGCGCCTACGCGCAGCTGATTTCCTCTTATGTGAGTGCGCCCTTTACCGCGCTCGGCACGGATGGCTTCGGGCGCAGCGACACGCGCAGCGCGCTGCGGCGCTTCTTCGAGATCGACCGCTACCACATCGCGATCGCCGCGCTGCGGGCGATCTCCCCGGCGCTGCATGCCGAGGGGCTGGCGCGCTACGGGGCTCGCACGGAGATGGAGCCGCCCTGGGCGCGGTGAGCGGGGGCGTGCAGGGCGGTGCGCCCCGATCGTCGCATAGTGCGATCGCCGCGCGCCGATGGGCTCACGACGCGGGCGGGCGCCGGCCGCATGCGCTGGTTCCTGCCTGCGGCATCGGCTAGAGGTCGGGCACGGGCAAGCTGCCGCCAGCCTCTCCGCGAGGGTGACCTGGCTGTGCGGTGAAATATCGCTTGAGCCGCAGCAGCCTTGCTTCGAACAAGTGCCAGGTCGTGAGGCTGGCAAGCATGCAAAGCAGCAGCGAAGCCAGCATATAGGCCAGGTAGCCGGCTGAAAGCACGCTGCCGTTGTGCGGCAGCAGGCCGGACCGTGTGCGCACTAGCCATGCCAGGCCGTACAGGACCGGCGGGTGGAACACATAGAGCGAATAGCTGTATTTGCCGAACATCCGAAGCACGGGATGACTGGCCACCAGATTCAGGCGAGAGCCCGCCGGGAGCAGGAGCATGGCGGCAATCAGCAAGGCCGAGCATGCGCCGAGCGTGCTGAACCCGAACGTCTGCAATGCCAGCCCGTCGCGCTTCAGGCCGCCGTCAAGCACCACAACCAGCGCCGCGCTGATGGTGGCCAGCGCCGCGAGCCAGCGCAGGACCTGTCGGCCGGTGGGCAGCGCGAATCCACCCCGCGCATACGCAGCCACCAGCGCGCCGTACAGCAGGGGGTCGATATGCGTGAGCGTGGACACGTAGATCGCCATCTGATCCCATCCGTCCCTGATGAGAAGGAAGCGGAGAACCGGGGAGGCAACGCACAGGACCAGGGACACGACCACCACGCGCCGGGCGGTGCACAGAAACACGACCAGCGGCCAGACCAGGTAGAACTGCTCTTCGATCGCCAGCGACCAGAGCTGCGTGACAGGGACGGGCGAGCCTTCCCCGAGCCTTGCGAAGTACCAGTTCTGCATATAGCTCCAGAACCAGGCCTGCGCGTGCAGGAGATCGGCATAGTCATTGCCCGGCCGATAGATTTCCGCAAGAAACGGCCGCAACACCAGGAAAAACAGAATCAGGAAGAAATAGTAGAGCGGGAAAATCCGCAAGGTGCGCTTGGCATAGAAGTTGGCGAAGTACCGCTGCGTGCCCTTCGCGTCGAGCAATATGCCGGTGATGAGAAATCCGGATAGCGCAAAGAAGATGTCGACGCCGACCCATCCGGACGCCAGCAGCTTCACCACGATGTGGTCGAGTGTCCCCGTACCGCCCAGGGCTGCCGCGACCACGGAGTGATGAAAGAAGACCAGGAGGACGGCGACGCCTCGCATTCCATCGAGCGGACGAAGATGGCCGCCACCCAGCCGTTGTTTGAGGAGCGCTTGCGGGCAGGGAGCGTCAATGCCACTGTTCGGTTCGCCGGATGCCGGCGAACGGGGATACTCGATGTGCATCCAGGCCCCCATTCGGATGTGCTCCCCCGAGTGTAGAGGGGCCTTCCCGGCACCATCCGCCAAGTTCAACGCGCGGCACGCCGGGGCGTCAAAGGTAATATCGGGGCCGATGCAGTTCGGTGGGCCTGCGCAATGCAGCCCCTCGCGGCGCCGGCGGCACAGCGCGATGGCCCTGGCCCGCCTCCCGCAGCGGCTTGCCCCCGCGCTCAGCCGCCGCGCTTGTAGACCACGCCGCGCGGGGTGACCGAGTCCGGCGTGGGGGTCGCAGCGGCCAGCGGCTGGCTGGTTGCCGGCTGGGCGGCAGCCGCGCGCTGCTGGGCGCGCCGGGCTTCGCGGGCCTTTTCGATGACGGAGAAATCCGGGCCGGCGAAGGCCGAAAGCGAGCACGAGAGTGCCATCAGGCCGGCACCGATAAGGGCGATATTCTTCACGAGGGTTACCTGTTTGCGGTTGTTGCGTTGTCGCCCGGTGCGACGCGGCTGGCGCTGCGCGCTTGTTTCATTGCGAAGGGGGCGATCTGAAAAAGTCAGGGAGCAGCTTTTGGCCACTCCCTGCGGCCAGGGAAACATCAGCCGGGAAAGAAGTGGCCGCGCAATAAGCAGAGGAGGGAGCGCGCGGTCACTGGGTTCTGCATGATGGTTCATCTTCACTGGCGGGCACGGCGGCGTCCGGTGGTTCCGGTGCCTGGCGTGCTCGACGAAGGGCAGTGTATGCCCCGGTGTGCGATTCAAGAAACGATTAAAACCTATGGGTGCAAGTCGCTTTTTTCATGGTGGCTGGCTCGCCGGACCTGCTCTTCCATGGCCTGCAATCAGCGCTTCGGCGAGTCGCCTTCGGCTACGCGCCGGGCGATCGTTGTAGCATCGCTGCCATGGACAACCTGCTCAGAAAACTCGACCTCACCTCGCTGCGGCTGTTCGTCGCCGTCTGCCAGGAACAGAACATTGCCCGCGCGGCCGAGCGCGAGTTCATCGCGCCATCGGCGGTCAGCCGCCGCATCGGGGAAATCGAGGCGCTGATCGGCCTGCCCGTCATCCAGCGGCATCCGCGCGGCATCACGGTGACGCCGGTGGGCGAGGCCGTGCTGCGCCATGCGCTGGCCATCATCGGCAATATCGAGTCGCTCGGCGCGGAGCTGTCGCGCTTTAGCTCGGGCGCGCGCGGCGCAGTGCGCATGGTGTGCAACCTGGGCGCCATCGTGCAGTTCCTGCCGGAGGACCTGGCGGCCTTCGGGCGGGTCTACCCCGACATCGACATCGCGCTGGAGGAGCAGCACAGTCCCGAGGTCCTGCGGCTGGTGGGCGAGCGCAGCGCGGATTTCGGCATCTGCAACGCGATCCAGGGCGTGGAGCAGTTCGTCTCGCTGCCTTACCGCGAGGACCAGTTGTGCGTGCTGGTGCCGCGCGGGCACCGGCTGGAAGCGGCGCCGCAGGTGCGCTTTGCCGACCTGCTCGGCGAGACCTTCGTCGCGCTGCGCGACGAGAGCGCGCTGAGCCGCCTGCTGCTGGGCGAGGCCGCGCGGCTGAACGGCGCGCTGCGCATCAAGATGCGCGTGGCGAGCCTCGACGCGCTATGCCGCATGGTGCATGTGGGTCTGGGCATCGCTATCGTGCCGCGCCAGGTGGGCGAGCTTTACGTCAACACGCTCGATGTGGCGTGCCGGCCTCTGGTCGACGGCTGGGCCACGCGCCAGCTGGTGGTGGTGTTCCATTCGCGCGAGCATTTGTCGGCCAGCGCCGCGGCGCTGGTGGACTTCCTCTGCCGCCGTTAGCGCCGTTAGCGCGGGCGGCCCGCCGCCGGGCGAGCCGTCTCGAAGCGAGAGGGCTGTCGTGCCGATTCCATGCTATGCGCCGCGTGCGCCGCGCCATATAGTGGGCTGACCAGGACCTCGCCACGGCGACAATCAGATCCGGAGCCCCCATGATGGACGATACGATCCGCTTCGGCGGCCGCGTGCTTTACCTGTCGCAGGATCCCGCCTGCATGCGTGCCCAGCTCGAAGGCAAGGCCGTGAGCCTGGCCGACGCCGGCCCGCTGCGCGACAATGTTTCCACCGACGAGATCACGCCGGTGACAGTGATGCTCACCTACGACGAGCGCCTGGGCGAGTTCCCCTATGTGGGCTTCCAGGCCGGCGGGGAAATGCCGGTCGGCCGCAACGCCGTGCGCGACGGTGGCTTTGCGGTCACGGTGGCGGGCAAGCGCTACGGCAAGGGCTCCTCGCGCGAGTCCAGCCCGCTGGCAGAGCTGTCGGCCGGTATCCGCCTGATCGTGGCGGAGAGCTTCGAGCGCATCTACCAGCAGAACTGCGACAACATCGGCATCCTCACCACCACGGATTTCAGCGTGCTCGAGCGCGTGCTGGCCGGCGAGGCGATTCCCATCGAAGCCTTCCTGAGCGGGCGCGACGCGCTGACCCAGCAGGTGATCCGCGCCGGCGGCCTGCTGGCCTTCAGCCGCGCGGCGAGCTGGCCGGTCCCCGGCAGCATGCCCGCGGCGGCGGCGCCCGCCGGCGCGGCGCCGCGCACACTGGTGGAGAAGATCATCGACCGTCACCTGCTGCCCGGCACCCCGGGCGCCGGCCGTGGCCAGGGCGTGTTCGTGGCGGCCGACTGGCGTTTTTCCCACGACTATTTCACCGGCATGTGCGCGCACCTGATGCATCGCGCCTTCGGCAAGCCGGCCGCGCTGCGCGACCCGGACACCATCATTGCGTTCAAGGATCACCTGGTGCTGGCGGCGCAGAGCTATCCGCACGTGCGCGACGGCTTGCTGCCCGGCGTGGCCAACCTGATGCAAGGCCACGACAGCTTCGCCCATGACTACCCGGTGCGCTCGCACGGCGCGCTGCCCGGCGACGTGCCCGGCTCCGAAGGGATCTGCCACGCGCTGATGGCCGAGCAGTACGCGCTGCCGGGCCAGGTAGTGGTGGGGACCGATTCGCACACGCCGCATTCGGGCGCGCTCGGCTGCCTGGCCTTCGGCGCCGGCGCCACCGACCTGGCGAACAGCTGGGTCACCGGCTACGTGCGCTGCAAGGTGCCGGAGACCCTGCGCGTGGAAGTGGAGGGGGAACTGGCGCCGGGCGTGACCGCCAAGGACATCGTGCTCCACTTGCTGCAGATGGACGCGATCCGCTCGGGCGGCGCCATCGGCGTGGTGTTCGAGTACGCCGGCAGCACCGTGCGCGCGCTCTCGGTCGACGAGCGTGCCACGCTCACCAATATGGTGGCGGAACTGGGCGGCTTCACCGGCATCGTCGCGCCGGACGACAAGACCGTGGCCTTCCTCAAGGCGCGGCGCGGCGTGGATTTCGTCGTCGAGGACTGGATGCGCAGCGATGCCGGCGCCAGCTACCGCGACGTGATCCGCATCGATGCGGCCGCCATCACGCCCATGGTGGCGCGGCCCGGCGATCCCGGCAACGGCGTGGCGGCGCAGGCGCTGGGCGAGGCCGTGCCGGTGGATATTGCCTACGGCGGCTCCTGCACGGCCGGCAAGCGCGAAGATTTCGACTATTACCACGAGGTGCTGCGCTGGGGTCTGGAGCACGGCCTCAAGGTATCGCCACGCACGCGGCTGTACCTGCAATTCGGCACGCTGGGCGTGCGCGAGTATTGCGAGGCGCGCGGCTACCTGGAGACCTTTGACGCCGCCGGCGCCACGCTGGTGATGCCGGGCTGCGGCTCTTGCGCCAATTGCGGCCCCGGTGCGTCCACCAGCGGCGAGCAGGTCACCATCAGCGCCATCAACCGCAACTTCCCGGGCCGTTCGGGCCCGGGGCAGGTCTGGCTGGCCAGCCCCTACACGGTGGCGGCCAGCGCGCTGGCAGGGCAGATCAGCACCTTCGGGCAACTGCAGGCGCGCGCCCGCGAGGAGGCAGCGCCGGCCTAGCCTGAGTTTCACGCCACCGGCCCGCACCCGCGCGGGCCGGGTTCCCCAGAGCCGGGCAGCAGATTCCGGCCGGACCACAAGACACCGGAGACACCCATGTTCCATATCCCAAGCCGCGCCACGCGCGCGGCCGGGCGGCTGCTTGCCGCCCTTGCCCTGGCCTGCGGCGTGGCGGCCGCGCATGCCGCCGGCGCTTATCCCGCCAAGACCGTGCGCCTGATCGTGCCGAACTCGCCGGGCTCCACCGCGGACCTGGTTGCGCGCGTGGTTGCCGAGGGCATGGGGCACGATCTCGGGCAACCGTTCTATGTGGAGAACATCGCCGGCGCGGCCGGCATTCCGGGCACGCGCCAACTGGTGGGGGCCGCCGCCGACGGCTACACGCTGGCCGTGGTCTCCTCCAACCATGCCATCAACCCCGGCCTGTATCCCAACCTGCCCTACGACAGTCTCAAGGACATCAGCCCGGTGGCGCTGATCGGCACCACGCCGCTGGTGCTGGTGGTTGGCGCCGGCTCGCCGTACAAGACCGCGCAGGCGCTGATCGCGGCGGCGCGGGCGCAGCCGGGCCAGTTGACCTACGGCTCGTCGGGCAAGGGCAGCGTGCTTCATCTGGCGGGCGAGTTGCTCAAGTCCAGGGCCGGCATCGACATGCTCCATGTGCCCTACAAGGGGGTCAATACGCTCTTGACCGATGTGCTGGGCGGGCAGATCAGCGCCGCCTTCCTGGCCTCCCCGTCGGCGCTGCCGCAGATCAAGGCCGGCAAGCTGCGCGCGCTCGCCGTGAGCACGCCGGCGCGGCTGGAAAGCCTGCCGGGGGTGCCCACGCTGGCCGAGGCCGGCGTCAAGGACTATGCGTACGACGCCTGGATCGCGCTGGTCGGCCCGGCCGGCCTGCCCGTCGAGGTGTCCGCACGCCTGCAGCAGTCCATGGCAAAGGCGCTCGCCACCCCCAAGGCGCGCGAGCTGTTTGCCGCGCAGGGCTTCGTGGTCAGGGGCGCCGGCGCCGACGAAACGGCGCGCACCATCCGCGACGAAGTGGGCCGTAGCCGCGCCCTGATCAAGAGCGCATCGATCGCGGTGGACTGACGGCGGCAGGCGGGGGCCGCGCGCCGCACGCCGCACGCTGCCTCAGGCCCCCAGCACTTCCTCGCAGATCGAGAACCACGCGCGCGCCGCGTGGGACAGGTAGCGTCCCGGCGACCAGATATGCGCCAGCGCCCAGTCCATCGCGGGTTCGGTCAGGCGCGCCACGGCGAGCTTGTCGTCGAGCTGGACCCTGGCCAGCAGCGGCTGCGGCAGAAAGGTGGTGCCGAGCCCGGCCGCCGCCATCGAGGCGAGGAAATCCCAGTGCCCGCTTTGCGCCACGATGCGCGGCTCCACGCGGGCCTCCATGAAGGCCACGCGCAGCTTGCGCGTGAGCGAGAAGTCGTCGGTCAGCAGCAGCAGCGGCTCGTCGCGCAGCGCCGCCAGGCTGACGGTCTTGTTCCTGGCCCAGCCTGCCTTGCGCGGCCCTGCCACCCAGATCGGGTACTTGGCAAACTCGCGCGTCGCGAGCGCCAGGCCACTGTCGCCGGGCAGCACGGTCGCGCCGACCTCCAGTTCGCCGTTGGCCACCTGTTGTTCCACCGTATGCCCGCCATGCTCGGCCAGGCTCAGTTCCAGGTTGGGGTAGCGCTGGCGGAAGGCGCTCACCGCGGGGGTGAAGAAGAGGTTGGCCATCGGCGGAATGCCCACCGTGAGCTGGCCCCGCCCCAGCGAGGAAAGATCGGCCACCTCCAGCGTGAGCCGGTGCACCACGCCCAGCGCCTCCTGCCCGCGCTCGTAGACCACGCGCCCCACATCGGTCAGCCGTACCTGCTTGCCCTCGCGGATCAGCAGTGGCTGGCCGATCTCGTCCTCCAGCTGGCGCACCATCTTGCTGATGGTGGACTGGGTGACGAACAGGGAGGTGGCCGCCTGGGTGAAGCTCTGCAGGCGCACGGTCTCGACGAAATAGCGTAGGGCGCGGATATCGATGGGCACGGGCGGCTTCCTGATCCATGAAAAAAGCGAATGTGATCGTCAATTTTAAATCATGTTCGGAATGAGCGCCAGTTGGCTACACTTCCATTCCACCGCTCTTCTACAGGTTTGCGTCATGGCTTGGCCGAGCGCACGGCAATGGCTCTTTTCACTGAAGGCATTCGCCGCCTCGATGCTCGCGCTCTATATCGCGCTGGCGCTGGGTTTGCCCCGCCCTTACTGGGCCATGGCAACCGTCTATTTCGTTTCCCACCCGCTGACCGGGGCCACGCGCTCCAAGGCCGCCTACCGCGTGGCGGGCACGCTGCTTGGCGCCACCGGCGCCGTCGCCACGGTGCCGCTGCTGGTCAACGAACCGGTGCTGCTGATGGCTGCCATCGCGCTGTGGACCGGCGCCCTGCTGTATTTCTCGCTACTGCAGCGCACGCCGCGCAGCTATATCTTCCTGCTGGCCGCGTACACGCTGCCCATCGTGGCGCTGCCCGCCGTCAGCGAGCCCGCCCAGGTCTTCGCCATTGCCGTGGCGCGCATCGAAGAGATCGTGGTCGGCATCCTGTGCGCCGGGCTGGTCGGCTCGATCGTCTTCCCGGCCAAGGTGGCGCCGGCGCTGCGCGCCCGTTCCGCCACCTGGCTGGCCGATGCCGCGCTGTGGGCAACCGACATGCTCTCGCCCGAGCCCGACGCCAATGCCTCGCGCCACGGCAGCCGGCACCGCCTGGCCACCGACATCCTCGCGCTCGACCAGCTGATCGCGCAGCTTTCCTACGATACCGAGAGCGCCGACACATTGCGCCATGCGCGCGCCTTGCGCGAGCGCATGACCATGCTGCTGCCGGTGCTGTCCTCGCTGGCAGGATTGCTGCAGGCGCTGCGCGCCCATGCGCACGGCATGCCGGCGCAGCTCGCGCGCCAGATGGCCGACATGCGCGCCTGGATCCATGCCGGCTTCCACGGGCCGGCGCCCGCGCTCGGGCCGGCGGCCGCGCCCTGGCGCGAATACGGCAAGGCGCCGGGCTGGCATGCCGGCCTGGTGGCCACCGCCAACGATCAGCTGCGCACGCTCGCGGCGCTGTGCGAAGACTGCCACGCCCTGCAGCGCGGCATCGGCGACCAGCGCGGGGCGGGCCAGGCCGCCGCGCCGGTGCTGCGCTACCGCGCCCGCGCGGCGGACCGGGCGCACCATCACGACCACGGCATGCTGCTGTACTACGCCTGCTCGACCAGCCTCGCGGTGTTCTGCGCGGGCCTGCTGTGGATCGCCTCGGGCTGGGAAGACGGTGCCGGCGCCGTGGTGGTGGCCACCATCACCAGCTGCTTCTTCGCCACCGTCGAGGAGCCCAGGCCGGTGGCGCGCGCCTTCATGCGCTGGAGCGTGATCTGCTTCCTGGTGTCGTGCTTCTACCTGTTCCTGGTGGTGCCGCAGGCCCATAACTTCGAGACGCTGGTCGGCATGCTGGCGGTGCCCTATATGGCCATCGGCATGCTGATCTCGCGTCCCGGCTTCAACCTCATCGCCATGCTGCTGTCGGTCAATACGGCATCGTTCGGCAACTTCCAGAGTGTCTACGACGCCAACTTCCTCGGCACCTTCAATACGAGCCTGGCCAGCGTGGGCGGCATGCTGTTCGCGCCGCTGTGGTTCATGGCGACGCGGCCGTTCGGCGCGCGCGTGGCCGCGCACCGGCTGATCCGCGCCAGCTGGAAGGACCTGGCGCAAGCCGCCACGCGCGGGGAAGCGCCCGAGCAGGCCCGGCTCGGCAGCCGCATGCTGGACCGCCTCGGCCAGCTGGTGCCGCGCCTGGCGGCCAGCGACGACAAGATGTCCACCGACGGCTTCGCCGAACTGCAGGTCGGCTTCGGCGCGCTGGCGCTGCAGCGCAACCTGGCGGCGCTGCGTCCGGCCGCGCGGCGCGCGGTCACGCGCGTGCTCAACGGCGCCGCCGCGCATTTCCGCGCGCGCCTGAAAGCCGGGCACGCGATGGCGCCGCCCGAGGCGCTGTCCGCGCGCATCGACAAGGCCATCGGCGAGGTCGCGGCGCAGGCCGATGGCGTGGACGATGGCGTGGACAATGCGGCCGCCGGCGATGCGGTGCGCGAGACGCTGGCCGCGCTGGTCGCCCTGCAGGTCACGCTCTACCACGCCCAGCCGCACGCGCCCACTGGCAAGGTACCCGCGCCGCCGGCGCTGCCGCGCGCGCCGGTGGAGAAACCATGCTGAGCGCCGAGATCGATGTCTACGGCGTGTTCGTGCCCAGCCTGCTCGCGCTGATGCTGGTCAGCTTCGCCATGACCGCCTGCCTGCGCGCGCTGCTCGCCCGCGCTGGCTTCTACCGGCTGGTCTGGCACCGTTCCCTCTTCAACCTCGCCCTCTACCTGATCGTGCTCGGCGGCGTGGTCGCCCTGGCCCGCTGGCTGCAATCATGAAAATCAAGTTCCGTTTGTTGGTCCCCGTGGCGCTGACCTTGCTGGCTACGGTGGCAGCGCTGTTTGTCGTCAGGCATTTGTGGGACTACTACACCGTGGCGCCGTGGACGCGCGACGGCCACGTGCGTGCCGACGTGGTGCAGGTCGCGCCTGACGTGTCGGGCCTGGTCACGCAGATCCTGGTCAGGGACAACCAGCGCGTGCGGCGCGGCCAGGTGCTGTTCGTGATCGACCAGGACCGCTACCGGCTGGCGCTGCAGCAAGCGCAGGCCAACGCGGCCGCCTTGCGCGCGACGCTGGCGCAGGCGCGCCGCGAGGCCGCGCGCAACCACGCGCTGAGCGAGGTGGTCGCCACCGAGGTGGTGGAGGAAGGGCAGGCCCGCGTGCAGGAAGGCGAAGCGGCGCTGGCGCAGGCCGAGGCCGCGGTCGGGGTGGCGCGCCTGAACCTGGCGCGCACCAGCGTGGCCAGCCCGGTCGACGGTATCCTGAACGATCGCCTGCCGCGCCTGGGCGACTATGTAAGCACCGGCCGCCCGGTGCTGTCGATGGTCGATGCGGGCTCCTTCCATGTGGAAGGGTATTTCGAGGAGACCAAGCTGCACCGCATCCGCATCGGCAGCCCGGTAGCGGTGCGCATCATGGGCGAGCACGTCACGCTGCACGGCCACGTGCAGAGCATTGCAGCCGGCATCGAGGACCGCGACCGCAGCAGCGGCGCCAACCTGCTGCCCAATGTGAATCCCACCTTCAACTGGGTGCGGCTGGCGCAGCGTATCCCGGTGCGTATCGTGCTGGACGACGTCCCGGCCGACATGCAGCTCGTCTCGGGCCGCACGGCCACGGTGTCGGTGGCCGTGCCGCGCCAGGTCGTGGCCGCGCGGCGCGCACCCCCCGGCGACGGTGCCAGCGGGAGTGCGGCGCAATGAGCAAGCTCCGCCTGGCATGGCTGCCGGCGGTGATGCCGCTGCTGTTCGCCTGCACCACGGTCGGCCCCGACTACAAGGTGCCCGCGCACGCGATGATGCGCGCGCCCGAGGCCAATGGCCCGCTGCGGGGCACGCAGGATGCGGCGGTATCGGTGGCCGCCGTGCCGGACGACTGGTGGCGGCTCTATGACGACCCCAGGCTCGACCGGCTGGTGCGGCAGGCCCTCGCTGCCAATACCAGCGTGCGCGTGGCCGCCGCTAACCTGCGGCGCGCCGTGGCGGTCTACCACGAGGTGGAGGCCGAGAACCTGCCGCAGGCGGCGATCTCCGCCAAGGCCGAACGCGCGCAGGTGGCTGGCGAGAGTTTCCTGCTCAAGGAAAAGGTCCCGGTCTTCAGCCTCGGCGATGTCGGTTTCGCGGTGTCTTACCTGGTGGATTTTTTCGGCAAGCTCGCGCGCGCCGACGAGGCCGCGCTGGCCAGTGCCGAAGCCAGCCAGGCCGCGCTCGACATGACGCGCGTCGGCGTGGTGGCGCAGACCGTGCGTGCCTATGTGCAGGGCTGCGCCGCCACGCATGAACTCGACGTCGCCGGGCAGCAGCTTGCGCTGCAGGAGCGCGGCGCGGAAATTACCGGCAAGCTGGTCGCCGCCGGCCGCGGCCAGCCCGCCGATCTGCTGCGCGCGCGCGCGCAGGCCGAGACCTTGCGCGCCGCGCTGCCGCGCTTCAAGGCGGAGCAGGAAGGCGCCGCCTGGCGCCTCGCCGTCATGCTCGGCAAGCCACCCGGCGCGCTGCCTGAAGCGGAGTTCGCCTGCCATGAAGAGCCGAGGCTGCGGCAACCCTTGCCTGTCGGCGACGGCGCCGCGCTGCTCAGGCGCCGGCCCGACATCCGCCAGGCCGAGCGCGAGCTCGCCTCGGCCACCGCCAGGATCGGCGTGGCGACCGCCGATCTCTATCCCTCGATCCGCATCGGCGCATCCGCCGGCTTCAGCGGCATCCTCGGCGACCTCGGCAGCGGGCCCACGGCGCGCTGGGGCATCGGGCCGCTGATCACCTGGAACCTGCCGACCAACGGCGTGCGGCCACGCATTCACGCGATGGAAGCGGGTGCCGACGCCGCGCTGGCCAGTTTCGACGGCGTCGTGCTGAAGGCGCTGCAGGAAACGCAGGGCGCGCTCAGCGACTACACGCGCGAGCTGGAGCGCAACCATTCGCTGCGCGTGGCGCGCGATGACGCGCAAGAGGCCGCGCGGCAACACCGCCAGCTGTATCAGGCCGGGCGCACGCCGTATCTGTCCAGCCTCGATGCCGACCGGACGCTGGCAGCGGCAGAGGCGGCGCTGGCCGCGTCGGACAGCCAGGTGGCGATGGACCAGGTCAATCTGTTCCTGGCGCTCGGGGGCGGCTGGCAGAACAGCCCGAAGGTGGCGCAGAACACAGGCGAGCATCACTGACCGCGCGGAGGCGTTGCTGCGTGGGGCGCGCCCGGCTGCGCCGGCATGGCAGAGCCGCGGCCAATACTGTGAAAATTCCGACTGGAATGCAGAATATTAATTCATCACGGGAATGCTAGGCGATGGCTACACTGTCGTCTGTACCGCGCTTCCGACCGCGCCGGTACATGCAAAAAGGCGAAACAGACGACATGCGGGACGCAGATCCGCCTATCCCGCTCCACCACAAGTGGAAAGTGCCGCCCATTCTGGACTCCAGCAGCAATCATGAACAAGAAGCTCTTCACGACCCTCGTTTCCGCAGCCGCTTTTGGCCTTTGCGTCATGGCATCGACGCAAGCCAGTGCACAGGGTCCGAAAGATAGCACCAGTGCCGGCGACAAGTACGGCTACAACCTGCACAACGGCAAGCGCGACCCGTTCACCGACGGCGCCCGCGCGAATGACCGCCGCGACCCGTTTACCGACGGTGCGCGCGTCAATGACCGCCGCGATGCGTTCACCGATGGCGCCCATGGCGCCGCGGCGCTCGACCTGGCTGGCCGCGACCTGACCGGTGTGTCGGCAACGCCGTCCCACAGCGGCGTGGCAGGCAAAGCCAGCGCCTGACCGGCGCAACCGGCCCGGCCCCGGGAATCCTCCGCCSGGGGCCGGGCCGGCCGGCGAGACCGCTGCCGCCGCGTTGCGCGCAGATTGTCCCTGGCCACGCCACGCCACGCAGTTCACCGCAGTTCACCGCAGTCCCCCGCAGTCCCCCGCAGTACCAACCAACAGTCTCACCCTCCCCATGATTTCCCTGAACAAGATCGTGCTGTCGCTGGCAAGCGTCTCGGCACTCGCTGCATCATTGCCGGCATTGGCCGGTCCCGACTGGACCGTGATCGAACGCGCGCGCGCCCAGAAGCAGGCGCAGGCCAGGCGGGCAAGCGCGCAGGCGCGCTGCCCCTTGCAAGCGCAGGGGGCGGCGGCACCGGCCGCGCCGTCGGCCGTGCCCGCCGCCACAGCCGCGACCGCGCCCAGYGTCACGCCCTGAGCGTGAGACCGGCCGGATCGCAAGGCGCGCGCGGGCGCACGCTCGCGGCCAGCAAGGTGCCCGCCGGGATTCGATCGCGTAGTCACCCGCCTTGACGGCGTAGCGACGGCGCAATGAAAAGGAAAGCGGGAAGGGCTGGAAGGGCGGGAAGGGCGGGAAGGGAGAAGCCGGCGCGGCGGGCTTTACGGCCGCCGCGCAGCAAGTGGCGCCTGGATCGGGTCGGACCGGCAGAACCAGGGGCGCCGTCCGGTCAGCGCCGCCAGGCAAGGAAGTGCCTCAGGGCTTCTTCTCCGCGATTACCATCCACGACACGCCGAAGCGATCGGCGGTCATGCCGAAGCGGTGCGCGAAAAAGGTCTCGCCCAACGGCATCTGGACCTGGCCGCCTTCGGCCAGCCCGTTGAAGACGCGGTCCGCGGCAGCCGCATCGGGCACGCTTACCGACAGCGCGATGCCTTCGAAGCTCGGCTTGCCGCTGCAACGGCCGTCGGACATCATCACCGTGCTTTCGCCGATGCGCATGGCCATGTGCATCACCTTCTCTGCGTCGCCGGGGGCGGGCGCGCATCCCTCGGGCGCGCCTGCCGGTTGCGGCGGCGCTTCCTTGAAGCGCATCAGCATTTCGACTTTCGCGTCCAGTACGCGCTTGTAGAACTCCGCCGCTTCCTCGCAGCGGCCTTCGAAGAACAGGTAGGGTTGGACCAGCATTTTGTCTCCTTATGGCGTTCTCAGGGTCGTTCGGGATCGAGCGGCATCGGCACCGATGCATGCTCGTGCACCACCAGCCACCGGCCGGCGATCTTGCGAAAACACAAGGTGGCGCGCACCCAGGCCTCCTGCGGCGCGCCGCCCTGGGGGTGCTGGTCACACGCTGCGTCGATATTGCGCCGGATTTCGCCGGATTGCGTGATGGGCGCCGCTGCTGTGATCCGGCCACATCGTTGTGTACACTGTCCACTACCATAGTCGAGAAAATGGACGCTGTCCACATGGAGGAAAAATGACGGGTGCCAAGCGCACTTCCGGCACCGCGGGCCGGGCGGCTGGCAAGGGTGCCGCCGCCATGTCGGAACCAGGCGAGGCGGCGCAATCCGCACCTGCGGCGGTACCCCCGGACGCGCCGGCCGGCGCTCCGGCCCGCAATACGTATCGCCATGGCGACCTGCGGCGCGCGCTGCTCGATGCCGGCATGGACCTGGCGCGCGACGGCGGCCCGGATGCGGTCGTGCTGCGCGAGGCCACGCGGCGTGCCGGCGTGGTGCCCAATGCCGCGTACCGGCACTTCGCCAGCCGCCACGACCTGCTGCAGGCGGTGCGCTTCGCGGCCTTGTCGGCGCTGGCCATGGCGATCGAGGCCGATCTCGCCGAGGTCGACGGGACAGCGCCGCCAGCGGATGCGGCGCGCGCCAGCCTGCGCGCGGTCGGCACCGGCTATATGCGTTTCGCCCTGGCCGAGCCGGGGCTGTTCCGCACGGCCTTTTCCGTGCCGGGCGAACTGCGCGGCGTGCCCATGCCGGCCAGGGAAGGCGACAGCGGCCTGAACCCGTTCGAGCTGCTGGGCGCGGCGCTCGACAAGATGACCGCCGCCGGCCTGCTACCCGCTGCGCGCCGGCCCGGCGCGGAATACCTGGCGTGGTCCGCGGTGCACGGCCTGTCCATGCTGGTCATCGACGGGCCGCTGCACTTGCTGGCGCAGGCGCCGGGGCAGGCCTACGACATCGGGCAGCGGCTGATCGACATGGTGGAGACGGGCCTGCAGGGCGAGGGCGGCGACCCGCGTTAGCGCTGTACCGCCCACCGGCGCCGGGTACCCGTGGCCCGTCACGCCTGTCCGGCTGCCGTTGGCGCGGCGCTCCGGTGCAACAGGACCGGGACCGACTTGGAGGTCGGCGTATTGCATCCGTCGGCTACGCTGCCCAGTGGCACCAGCGGATTCGTCTCCGGATAATAGGCGCCGATGCATCCGCGCGGGATGTCGTACTCGACCAGAAGGAAGCCATCGGCGCGGCGCTCGATATTGTCTTCCCAGACCGTGGTCATATCGATCCATTCGCCGGCCTTCAGGCCGAGCATTGCAAGGTCGTCGCGGTTGATGAAGACGACGCGCCGCTGGCCGAACACGCCGCGATACCGATCGTCGAGCGCATACACCGTGGTGTTGTACTGGTCATGCGACCGCGTGGTCATCAGCGTCATCAGCCGTTCCCCGTACGCCTCGCGCGCACGCGCGATGGGCGAGTCCGGGGTCAGTGCATTGACCAGGAACACCGCCTTTCCCGAGGGCGTGTGCCACTCCCGCTCCCGCGCGGGCACCCGCAGGTGGAATCCGCCTGGATGCGCGATGCGCGCGTTGTAATCCTCCGGCGGGCACGCCCCGCCGGTTGTCGCAAATCCTCCGGCACCAGCTTTTGGCGCCAGCGCCAGGCTATCCAGCGGTATGTTGGTGGCCACCGGTGTCTCGCTGTTCCTCGTGCGAGAGGTTCCCCTTCGCGTCCTATACTCAGTCACGAAGGGATGCGGCAGTGGTATGCGTGAGGCGATCGCGAGTTCAGCGGCACGCCTGGCTTTTCACACCGACTACAAGGTCCGAGGGGATTGCCATGTTTCTCTATGAGAAATTGCCATTGTTTGTGTTTGAGATAGAGGCATGTGACAACCTGAAATACGTGCCCATGTGTCTCCGCTTCAATCTGGATTTTTACGGATACACATTCTCCCTTTTGGAATGGCAAGCCCTTCCCGTCGAGGCCCGTGAGGCGCTCGCCGGTTTTCCACCCGCCACGGCCGGCAACGCGGGTGATTTTGCCTCCAGCCTCCGGGACATCATGCAGAAGCACCTTAACAAGGTGCCAGAGACATTCCCGCCGGATGCTCAGGCGGCATGGCTCCAGGCTTCGAAAATACCTGACTCGGTCCTGGCGCAGTACGCCTTGGCCGAACTGGCGCCGATTACCGGGGAGGCTTGGTCCGGGCTTTCGATCCTCAAGCGATATGTGCTGACGAAGATGTCCCTGAGAGGGGTGAGGAACCATTGCTTTGTTCCCGCGCTGCTGGAGTTCGGGCTGGTCAGGTCAGGCATCGCAGATGCATAGACCGTGCTTCTGGCCCGGCACGGGCGACTCGTGATTCCAGATTCCCGATTCCCGATTCCCGATTCCCGGTGGGCGTGACCTGCCGGGCAGCGGCGGCCGACGCTGCTGCAGCGGAGCCGATGCGGAGAAAGCGGTTTTTCCTTGCTTCAAATATCGGCTGATGGCCAGCAGTGATTTGACCATCCGGGACATTCAATTTACATTTCGGGAGAGTCAGCGAACCCACGATTTCGGCAATGGCCTACTATCTCCGCAGTGCCAGTCTCACCCACTATGTCGAGGTGGCGCGCGCCGTCGGCCTTGATCCCTATCAGCAGCTAAGGGCGGCGAAGATCAGCCGTGCGGCGCTGCTGGATCCCGACATCCGGCTGGCGGCCGGACTGGTGGGGCGGCTGCTGGATATGTCCGCCAAGGCGGCCCGGGTTGACGACTTCGGCCTGCGCATGGCCGAGTTGCGAGAATTCTCGAATCTCGGGCCACTCGCCTTCGTGGTGCGGGAGGAGCCGACATTGCGCCGTGCGCTGGACTCCATGGTCCGCTATATGGGCCTGCAAAACGAAGCGCTGGCCATGCGCGTCGAAGAGTCCGAGGGCATGGTGATGATCCACCTGCAGGTCCTGAGTGACGAGCCCGGTACGCTGCGCCAGGCCACGGATCTGGCCGTAGGCGTGGTGTTCCGCATGCTGAGCTTGTTCCTGGGCGCATCGTGGCGTCCGCGCAGCATCTGCTTCACAAGCGCCGCGCCTGCCAGCACGGCCACGTACCTGCGCGTTTTCGGCATGCCGGTGCAGTTCAACCAGGACTTCGACGGCATCATCTGCGTGGCGTCCGACCTGGAGTCGCCCTTGCCCTCCTATGATCCGGTGATGGCGCAGCAAGTGAAGCAGTATCTCGGCACGCTGCTTGCGCAGGCCAACACCACCATGCCCGACAAGGTGAAGAAGCTGGTCTACGCCTTGCTCCCGTCCGGCGTCTGCTCGGTCGAGCGCGTGGCGCAGTTCCTCGGCGTGGACCGCCGCACGGTGCACCGGCGTCTGGCGCAGGAGGAGGCAACGTACTCCGGCATCGTCAACGACGTGCGCGCCGGCCTGGTGATCCCGTATATCGAAAACCGCGGGCGTCCGCTTTCGGAGGTGGCCACGTTGCTGGGTTTCTCTTCGCTGAGCGCGTTCTCGCGCTGGTTCGGCGGCCAGTTCGGCTGCAGTGTTTCGCAATGGCGGGCGCAGGCGCGGACCGTAAGGCACGGGGATGCCGGCCAATAGATCTCCGTCCGTTTGTGCGGTGCCCATGCACGGCGTTTGCGCCATCGCCCTGGGCGGCCCCGCCTGCAAGCAAAACGCGACCGCACGGGTGTATCACTGTTGATACAGCGTAGAAGTTATCCGTTTCGCCGACGCGTTTCGCGAGTGCTGTTTTGCCCGCAAGTAAGATTTGCAATAAGCCGGAACGCAAACTAAGGTTGTGATCTCGGAGTAGCGTGCAAGGCGAAGCGCGGGGCTGAGGAGAACGGACATGGCAAACGCGAAAAAGGCGGCTGAACACGAGCAAGCCACCGGGGACCGGCTAGGCAACAAGGAATACCTGAAGGAACTCCGGCGCTTGCATATCGAACTGGTCAAGCTGCAGGCATGGGTGCTGGCGACCGGCTGCAAGGTCTGCATCGTGTTCGAAGGCCGCGACGGCGCGGGAAAGGGCGGCACCATCAAGGCCCTCACGGAGCGCGTGAGTCCGCGCGTGTTCCGCGTGGTTGCCTTGCCGGCCCCCACGGAGCGCGAGAAGAGCCAGATGTACGTTCAGCGGTACATCTCGCACCTTCCCGCCGCCGGCGAAGTGGTGATCTTCGACCGCAGCTGGTACAACCGCGCTGGCGTGGAGCGGGTCATGGGATTCTGCTCCGAGGAGCAGGCCGAAGCGTTCCTGAGGGCCGTGCCCCTGGTCGAGAAGGCCATTATCGGTTCCGGTGTCATCCTGTTGAAATACTGGCTTGAGGTAAGCGAGGAGGAGCAGACGCGCCGCCTTGCGTCGCGCATCGACGATGGCCGCAAGACCTGGAAGCTCACGGATATGGACTTGAAATCCTACAGCCGCTGGTATGACTATTCCCGCGCGCGCGACAAGATGTTCCTCGCCAGCGATACAGACTACGCGCCCTGGTACGTGGCCAACTCGAACGACAAGCGGCGCGCCCGCCTCAACATCATCAGCCACGTGCTGGACAAGATTCCCTACGAGGCCGTGCCGCACAAGAAGGTGAAGCTGCCGGCGCGGCAAAAATCCGGCGGCTACAAGGAGGCGGATTATCCTTACAGGCATGTCCCCAAGCGGTTCTGACGGCGTCGGCCTCCGGACTGCACCCGGTTCGCGCACCAGCGCCCCCTTGATGTCAGCACCAGCGAGATCATCATGCCGGACGATTCCATCCCGGAGCCATCGCTGCCCGCCCGCGTGACACTGCGCGACGGGCGGCAGATTCTGCTGCGCCAGATCGGCGGACAAGACAAGGCAGCCCTGCTGGCCGCCTTCCACCGCCTATCGGTGGATTCCCGCTATACGCGATTCATGGCCTCCATGCGGGAACTGCCGGACGCCATGCTCGAATCGGCAACCCACCCGATGCCGGAGCGCGAGTTCGCGCTGGTGGCCGTCACAGGCAATGGCGAGGCAGAGGTCATCGTCGGCGGCGCGCGCTATGCCGCGGGTCCTGGCAGCGAGGTCTGCGAATTCGCCGTGACGATCGACGACAACTGGCATGGGCTGGGACTGGCGCGGCACCTCATGCAAACGTTGATTGGTGCCGCGAGCGCGCGGGGATACCGATGGATGGAGGGCTTCGTGTTGTCTTCCAACCATTCCATGCGCGGCCTTGCGCGCCGGCTCGGCTTCGACGATACGCCATGCCCCGACGATGCCATGCTGCGCGTGGTCAAGCTCCGGCTTGCGGTGCCGGCCGGGGCCGGCATCGCCCCTGGATAAGCCGCGGCGCGCCAGCCGCGCACAGGCCTGAGCGCGAACTGCAGCACGAACCGGTGGCGCGGGGTCGCGCGCAACGAGGGGAGCCGATCGATGAGCATACTGGACCTGCTGCGCCGGCGCGAGCCGGGCGCGCACGAGCAAGGCAAGCGCGACAAGCGGAGCAAGCACGAGATTGCCGAGATGACGGAGCGCGTCCTCGGCCTGAGTCCGCGCCTGCGCCTGGTGCCGCACTACCAGAAACGGCTCGGGCCGAAGATCGGGCTGGCGCTGGACGTTGTCCGCGGGCTGGCGGCGGGCCTTCCTGCGCCGCGCGAAGCCAGCGCGGTGGCGTGGGGATCGGATCCCTACATCCATGCCTTTTTCGGTACGGCGCACGATGTGGAGCTTGCCTTCAGCCGCTCAGCGGACCTGCGCGAGTTCTTCGAGCACGCACCGGACGCGCGGGAGGCCTATGCGGTGCTGGGCATGGCGATGGCCGAGCGGCACACGCTGGGCGTCGCGCTGGAGGGAGACGTGATGCGCACCGATGTGCAGCAAACCACGATCTGCTTCAGCGATCACCAGGTGCGGATCTGTGGCCGGACTGACGCCGGGCTGCGCGAGGAGATCGTGCGGCGAATGCTGGATCAGCTGGCGCTGGAGGGCCTGGCCCGGTTTGCCGCCGGCATGTCGCGGCGCAATGTGATCGAACGTGAGCTGGAGCTCCTGAAGGCGCGCTTGCATCTGCTGGAGCGGCGGGGCACCGGTATGCGCTCGGTGGTGGGGGGCGGTAGCGAAGTGGCGCCCGCGGAACATGCCAGGCTGCGCGAACAGATCGAGGAAAACGCTCAGGAACTCGCCCGGCTCGGCGTGGCATCCGATGCCCTGGAGCGCCAGATCGACGGACTCGGCGAAGTGTTCGAGGAGGCGGGTTCGCGGTTCTCCCTGGAGCACCGGAACATCCGCCTGAGCCGGATGAATGTGCTGCTGCCGGAACAGAGCACGGCACCGGGCGATGCAATCGATCTGCAAAGCGCCCGGGTCCCGGGCGATCCGCCGCTGGTGCGCACCTTTGCCCTGGTGCGCTTTGCGCGCGCCGGCATGCTGTCTCCGATGTCGCTCCTCGATGAAGCGGAGCGCCTGTTGTAGTGCACGCCCCGGATGCGCGCCGCAAGACCGGTCGAACAGTTCGCCGCGGCATGCTCTGCGGTCGCACTTGTGGATGGATCGCTGCCTGTGCGCTGGCGGTGACACGGCACACCTGTTTGCGCGAAACACGGCATCGAAAAAATGCAGTACGAGAATTCGGCAAGAAGCACGAGAATGATCTAAAACACACATGAGGGCGAGGGTCCCCAGGAAAAGCGGAGCCATGAGCTCCACGGGGCTCATCGATTTTCGGCAAGCGCAGATGGAGCCCCGCGGCGAGTTGACGCACCGGCACCGCGCCCTGCACCGCGGCGTACGGCAGAAAAGAAGTGATTCCACAGGATCTTGGGGGTGGGAGTCGTGATGAACAATAAACAACGAAGCTATCGCTACGTTTGCCTGTTGCTTGCGACTATCCTTGTCGCCGCCTGCCAGAAAGAGAAGCCACCACCTCCCGCCGCGGTCGCGACCGAGGTGGGCATCGTCACGGTGGCACTGCGCGACGTCCCGGTGGTGTTCGAGTTTGTCGGCGAGACGCAAAGCTCCCAGCAGGTCGAGATCCGCGCCCGCGTCAACGGGTTCCTCGAGCAGCGCCTCTACACAGAAGGCTCGCTGGTCAAGAAGGGCGACCTGCTGTTCCGGATGGACCAGAAGCCATTCCAGGCCGCGCTGACCGCGGCGGAGGCCGAACTGGCGCAACAGCAGGCCCGGCTCAGCACGGCGCGCGCCAATCTCAACCGCGTGCGGCCGCTTGCCGCGAAGAATGCACTGAGCCAGAAGGACCTCGACGACTCGGTCGGGCAGGAGCAGGCGGCCGCGGCGGCGGTCGAGGCGGCCCGCGCCAATGTTGTCAACGCCAAGCTCAATCTTGGCTATACGACGATCACCTCACCGGTGAATGGCTTGTCCAGTTTTGCGAAGAGGCAGGTCGGCTCGTATATCGACCCAACCAATAGCCTGCTGACCTATGTGGCGAAGCTCGATCCGATGTGGGTGAATTTCAGCCTGTCGGAAAACGAGGTGCTCCAGTCGCGCTCGCAGCAGCAGTCCGGTTCGCTGAAGCTGCCGGAGCGCGGGGCGCTCGAGGTCGAGATCGTCCTGGCCGACGGCACGGTGTACGGCAGCCGGGGCAGGATTGCCTTTGCCGACGCGTCGTTCAACGCGGATACCGGCACGTACCTCGTGCGCGCCGAAATGGCCAACCCGCAGGGCTTGTTGCGTCCGGGCCAGTTTGTCAGGGTCAGGCTGATTGGCGCGCAGCGGACCCAGGCGGTCGCCGTGCCGCAGGAGGCGGTGATCCAGGGCCAGCGCGGCGAGTCGGTCTGGACGGTCGACAAGGACAACAAGGCGCAGTCTCGCGTGGTCGAGGTCGGCGAGTGGTCGGGCGACAACTGGGTGATCCGCTCGGGCTTGCGGCCCGGTGACATGGTGATTGTGAATGGCGCCACCCGCCTGGCGCCCGGCGCCCCGGTGAAGCCAGTCCCGGCGGCAGCAAAGGGTGGGGCGGGCGCGCATGCCGCCAGCGCTCCCGCCGCCGGCAGCGAGGGTCGCAAGCCATGAAGATCTCCCATTTCTTCATCGACCGGCCGATCTTCGCTTCGGTGCTGTCGATCATCATCGTGGTCGGCGGACTGGTTGCCATGTTCAATCTGCCGGTGGCCCAGTTCCCGGAGATCACGCCGCCGACCATCACCGTATCGACCACCTATCCTGGCGCCAGTGCCGAGGTGGTGGCGCAGAATGTCGCGGCGCCGATCGAGCAGCAGGTCAACGGCGCCGACAACATGCTCTACATGTCGTCCACGAGTTCCTCCACGGGGAACATGACGCTGACGGTCTTTTTCGAGATCGGGACCGACCCGTCGCTGGCGCAGGTGGATGTCCAGAATCGTGTCAACCTCGCGCTTCCGACGCTCCCGGACGCTGTCACGAAGCAAGGGGTTTCCGTGCAGAAGCGGTCCTCGGCCTTCATGATGGTCATCGCGGTCTACTCTCCGGATAACAGCTACCCGCAGAACTTCGTCGACAACTACACCAATATCTACGTGCTGGATGCGCTCAAGCGTATCCCGGGGGCCAACCAGGCATCGATCTTCGGCACGCCGGACTACGCCATGCGCATCTGGTTGCGACCCGACAGGATGGCGCGGCTGGGCATCACGGTGGATGACGTCAAGAACGCCGTCAGCGCGCAGAACCAGCAGTTCTCCGCGGGGCGCATCGGGCAGGCGCCGACGGCCGGCCCGGTCAAGCAGACCTTCCCGGTTGCCACCAAGGGCCGCATGACCGAGCCCGAGGATTTCGAGAACATCATCCTGCGCGCGGCCTCGAGCGGAGCGGCGCTGGTGCGGCTCAAGGACATCGGCCGGGCGGAGCTCGGCTCGAAGGACTATTCCCTGCGCAGCCGCTACAAGGGCAAGACCGCGACGCTGCTTGCCGTGTACCAGCAGCCGGGAGCCAACGCGCTGGCGGTGGCCGCCGGGGTGAAGAAGACGCTTGCCGACCTCAAGAAGAGCTTCCCTCCGGGCCTGCAGTACGAAATCGCCCTCGACACCACCGAGTTTGTCCAGGAATCCATCAACGAGGTGATCCACACGCTGGCGGAGGCGGTGATCCTGGTGATCCTGGTGGTCTATCTCTTCCTGCAAAGCTTCCGGGCGACGCTGGTGCCGATCCTGGCGGTGCCGGTGTCGATCATCGGCGCCTTCACGGCGATGTCGGCGTTGGGCTTCTCCGTGAACATGCTCACGCTGTTTGGCATGGTGCTGGCCATCGGCATCGTGGTGGACGATGCGATCGTGGTGATCGAGAACGTCGAGCGCAATATGGTGGAGTTCAAGATGCCGCCCAAGGAGGCGGCCAAGGCCGCCATGGACGAGGTCGGTGGTCCGGTGGTCGCCATCGTGCTGGTCTTGCTGGCGGTCTTCATACCGGTGGCGTTTCTCTCGGGCATCACCGGCCAGCTCTACAAGCAGTTCGCCATCACGCTCGCCGTTTCCGTGCTGCTGTCCGGCGTGGTGGCACTGACGCTTTCCCCGGCCCTGGCGGCCATCCTGCTCAAGCCCGGCGAGCATGAGAAGAACCGGTTCTTCCGCTGGTTCAACAAGTCCTTCGACCGGATGGTGGAGGGGTACGGCAGCACGGTGCAGCTGGTGATCAAGCGGGTCGTCATCTCGCTGAGCCTGGTTGTCGTGATGATCGTCGTCAGCGTCTTGATGTTCACCCGCATCCCATCGTCCTTCCTCCCGGTGGAGGACCAGGGCTATCTGCTGGGCGCGGTGATCCTGCCGGACGCGGCGAGCCTCGACAGGACCAGCGAACTCTCGAAGCGGGCGGAAGAATGGCTCGCCCGCCAGCCCGGCGTGAAATCCGTGGCGACGCCGGACGGCTATAGCCTGATCGATTCCCAGAACAAGACCAACGCCGGCACGCTGTTTGTCACGCTCAAGGGCTTCAAGGAGCGCGGGAAGGGCGAGAGCGCCGAGGACCTGATCGTCAAGGCCACCCGGGAATTCTCCACGTACCGGGAGGGCCTGGTCATCCCGGTCAATCCGCCCTCCATTCCCGGACTCGGCGCCACGGGCGGCTTCGAATTCTGGCTGCAGAGCACGGGAGACGGCACGTATCAACAGCTTGAAGACAGGGTACGTGCCTTTATCGCCAAGGCGCGGCAGCGCCCCGAGTTGCGTGGCGTCAGTACCACCATCAATACGCGCTCGCGCCAGTTCCTGGTCGATGTGGATCGCGAACGCTCGGAAACGCAGGGGGTGCCGGTGGAACAGGTCTACTCGGCGCTGCAGACCATGTTCGGCTCGCTCTATGTCAGCCAGTTTCCCAAGAACAGCCGGCTGTTCCAGGTCATCCTGCAGGCCGAGCCCGAGTTCCGCTCCCGGCCGGAGGATATCGAAAAGCTCTACACGCGCAACGCGAAGGGCGACATGGTGCCGATCAAGGCGGTGACGACCTCGCGCTATGTGGCCGGCGCCGATCTGGTGACGCGATTCAATAATTTCCCGGCGGCCAAGATCACCGGCGATGCGGCGCCGGGATACAGCTCCGGCCAGGCCCTTGCCGCGATGGAGGAGGTGGCCGGCGAGGTGCTCGGCGAAGGGTATAGCTATGGCTGGAGCGGGCAGGCCTTCGAGGAGAAGAAGGCCGGGTCCACCGCCACCATGGTGTTTGGCTTCGCCCTGTTGATGGTGTTCCTGATCCTGGCCGCGCAGTACGAGAAATGGTCCCTGCCGCTTGGCGTGCTGCTCGCCGTGCCGTTCGCGCTGTTCGGCGCGCTGGTGGGCATCCTGATACGCGGCATGGAGAACGATGTGTACTTCCAGATCGGTCTTACCGTGCTGATTGCGCTGGCGGCGAAGAACGCCATCCTGATCTTCGAGTTCGCGGTGGAGATGCTCCACAAGGAGCACCTCAGTCCGTATGAGGCGGCGGTGAAGGCCGCCAAGCTGCGCCTGCGGCCGATCATCATGACGTCGCTGGCCTTCATCCTCGGGTGCATTCCGCTGGCGATCGCCTCCGGCGCGTCCGCGGCGAGCCGGCGCTCGCTCGGGACCGGGGTCATCGGCGGGATGCTGGGGGCCACGGTCATTGCCATCTTCTTCATCCCGATGTTCTTCTGGGGCCTGGAAGCCAGGGCGGCCAGGAAGGCCGCGGGGAGCGCGCCGGCGGCGCCGGCGCCCACTCCCCGTCCGGAGACGCCGGCATCGAGCGGAGGGGAGTCATGAAACCCGCCCGGAGGCGGCAGCTTGCCGCGGCCGGCGCGCTCGTGCTGGCGGGCTGCGCGGTCGGGCCGGACTACCAGCGCCCGGCGCTGGACGTGCCGGACGCGTACCGCTTTGCCCAGTCCGGCGCCGACGCAAACGCCGACGCAAACGCCAACGCCAACGCCAATGCCAGCGCCAATGCCAGCGCCAGCGCCAGCGCCAATGCCAATGCCAATGCCAATGCCAACGCGATCCCTGCCATCGACATGCACTGGTGGACCCAGTTCAACGATCCGGTGCTTGACGACCTCATCGCCAAGGCGCTGGCGCAGAACAAGGACATCCTGATCGCGCTGGCGCGTGTCGAGGAATACTACGGGCGGCTGATGTCGACTCGCGCCGGGCTCTTTCCGCAGGTCGGCGCGGAGATCGGCGGTGGCCGCCAGCGTCTGGCCACCGGGGCGGGCAACGTCGTACCTGTCAATAATCCGTTCAACCAGGTGCGGGCGGACGTATTCGCTACCTGGGAGATCGACCTGTTCGGGCGGCTCCGGCGGCAGACCGAGTCGGCACGCGCGCAGTGGGTCGCCACCGGCGAGGCCAGGCGGAGCACCCAGGTCAGCGTGGTGGCGGCGGTAGCCACGGGCTACATCAGCCTGCGCGACCTGGACAACCGCTTGCTGATCGCCCAGCAGACGCTGGCCAGTCGGCAAGGCGCGCTGACCTTGTTCCAGCAGCGCTTCGAAGGCGGCGTGGTGTCCGAACTCGAGGTCAGCCAGGCGCAGTCGGAATACGCGTCGGCGCTCACCTCCGTGGCGCTCTACGAGCAGCTCGTCGCGCAGCAGGAAAACCTGCTGTCGGTCCTGGTCGGCCAGAATCCGGCCGACATCCAGCGCGGCAAGTCCATCGGCGAGCTGACTTCGCCCGAGATTCCCGCCGGGCTGCCGTCGGCGCTGCTTGAACAGCGTCCGGACCTGCTGCAGGCCGAACAGCAACTGATCGCGGCCAACGCGCAGATCGGCGCGGCGCGCGCCGAGTACTTTCCCACGATCTCCCTGACCGGACTGTTCGGCGCGGCAAGCACGGCCTTGTCCGGCTTGTGGGTGGGCTCGGCGCGCACGTGGTCATTCGCGGGCGCCGTGAGCATGCCGATCTTCACTGCCGGCGGCATCGCGGGGGATGTCAAGCAAGCCGAAGCGCGCCAGCAGCAGGCGCTGTTCGCGTATCAGCAGGCGATCCAGACGGCCTTCCAGGAAGTCGCGGACGCGCTGGTGGGGGTGCAACGCACGCGCGAGCAGCGCGCGGCGAAGGATACGCAAGTGGACGCGCTGCAGCGCTATGTGTCGCTTGCGCAGGATCGCTATGAGGGCGGCTACACGAGCTACCTCGAAGTGCTGGATTCCCAGCGCGCGCTGTTCAATGCGCAGCTGGACCAGTCAAGCCTGCGCGGCTCGGAGTTCGGGTTGATGGTCTCGCTCTACAAGTCGCTGGGTGCCGGGTGGCCGCTGCAGCAGGCCGACACACTGGCAAACGGCAAATGAGCGAGCCCGGGGCAGTTGCAATGAAGGAGTTGTCATGAACACGTGGAACAAGCGCCTGGTTTGCGCTGCCGTCGCCGCCATGGTGCCGCTCGGGGCGCTGGCGCAATCCAAGCCGATCGCCTACCCGGCCAAGGGCCAGAGTTCGCAGCAGCAGCAAAAGGATGACGGAGCGTGCTACTCGTGGGCAAAGAGCAATACTGGCATCGATCCGGCAGCGGTCGCCGCGGCGCCGCCGCCGCCGTCCGGGCCCGCGGTGGGCGGAGGGGAGCGCGTGCGGGGTGCGGCGCGCGGCGCGGCGGGTGGCGCGGCCATCGGGGCCATTGCGGGCGATGCCGGCAAGGGCGCGGCCGCGGGTGCTGCCGTCGGGACCATGGCCGGCGGGGCGCGGGCACGGCAGAACCAGCGCTCGGCCCAGGCCTCTGCGCAGTCCCAGAGTCAAGGCGCGATGGATACCTACTATCGGGCCTACGCGGCCTGCATGGAAGGGCGCGGCTATTCGATCAAGTAAGTAGCGATGTCCAGGGCGCGAAGGCAAGGTTCGCATGGAACATGAGTCATCGAAGCACTCGTCCGGCGGCTTTCCCTTGCCGGTGCCGGAGTGGATCCGCGAGTACCGCAAAGACTGGATCAAGCCGGATGTCGTGGCCGGCCTGACGGCGGGCGCAGTGGTGATTCCCAAGGCGCTGGCCTACGCGACCGTCGCCGGATTGCCGGTCGAGGTGGGGCTCTATACCGCGTTCCTGCCGATGGTGGTGTACGCGCTGCTCGGCACGTCGCGGCCGCTCAGCGTGAGTTCGACGGCAACGCTTGCCATCCTCGCGGCGACCGCGCTCGGGCGGGTGGCCCCTGGCGGCGACGCTGGCACCTTGCTGACCGCTTGCGCGACCCTGACCGTGCTGGTGGGCGTCATCCTCGTGCTGGCCGCGCTGCTGCGGCTCGGCTTTGTCGCCAACTTCATTTCCGACCCGGTGCTGACCGGATTCAAGGCGGGGATCGCGATCGTGATCGTGGTGGACCAGATCCCGAAGCTGCTGGGCATACATTTTACGAAGGGCACGTTTTTCCACAATGTGCTGGCCATCGGCACCGGGCTTGGGCACACGTCGGTGTACACCGTGGCGGTGGCGGCCGTCACCGTTGTCATGCTCCTGGCGATCGAGCGGGTGTTCCCGCGCGCGCCGGCCCCGCTGATTGCCGTGGCCGCCGGGATAGCGGGTGTTGGTCTGCTCGGCTTGCAAGGCCACGGGGTCGAAGTGGTCGGCCACGTACCCACCGGCTTGCCCACGCTTGTCATGCCGGACTTCGCTCTGGTTGCCGACCTCTGGCCCGCAGCGGCGGGCATCGCGCTGATGAGCTTTACCGAGTCGATCGCGGCAGGCCGCGCGTTTGCGCAGCGAGGCGAGCGCACGCCGACAGCAAACCGGGAACTGCTGGCGACGGGCCTGGCCAATGTCGCAGGCGCGTTATCGGGCGCCATGCCGGCCGGTGGCGGCACGTCGCAGACCGCGGTGAACCGGGTCGCCGGGGCGCGCACGCAGTTGTCGACGCTGGTGACCGCGGCCATGACCCTGGGCACGATGCTGCTGCTTGCGCCGTTTATCGGGAAGATGCCGCAAGCCACCCTCGCCGCGGTGGTGATCGTGTACTCGGTCGGCCTGATCCAGCCGGCGGAGTTCCGCGCGATCCTCGATGTGCGCCGCACCGAGTTCCTGTGGGCGCTGATCGCCATGGTCGGCGTCGTGCTGCTGGGCACGCTGCAAGGGATCGTCGTCGCCATTGTCGTCTCGCTCGTGGCGCTTGCCCATCAGGTGTCCGACCCTCCGCTCCATGTGCTCGGGCGCAAGCCGGGCACCAACGTGTTCCGGCCGGCCTGCGCCGAGCACCCGGAGGATGAAAGCTTCCCGGGCCTGCTGATGCTGCGGCCGGAAGGCCGTATCTTCTTCGCCAATGCCGAGCGGCTTGGCCAGAAGCTGCGCCTGCAGATCGTCGCCACGAAGCCGCAGGTCATCGCGCTGGATCTCGGTGCCGTGTTCGATCTCGAATACACGGCGCTCAAGATGCTGACGGAGGCGGAGGCGAGGTGGCGCGAGGACGGCGGGGCGTTGTGGCTGGTCGGGCTGAACCCGGGGGTGCTCGCACTGGTGCAGCGCGCGCCCCTGGGCGCTGCACTGGGGCGCGAACGGATGTTCTTCGATCTGGAGCAGGCAGTCGACAGCTATCAGGCCTCGGTCGTGGCGCAGGCCAGCCGGCCATGAAACCGCCACCGGGGCGCGGCAGGTGGAACGGCGTTGCATGAAGGATTCCTGCCTGGTGCTCCAGGCACCGTGAGCGTGGTGCTTCTCGATGCTCCTTTGATTCTCGTGAACCGGGCACTATATTAGCGCTTGGTTTGAGGCGCCGATGTGGCGAGGTGGCGGCAGGCTTCAATGCTGCCGCGATGAAGATAAACGAAGCGGGAGAGGATCATGGTAAAGATGGCAACATCCATCATGCTTGCGATGGCGTTCAGTGCTTCACCGGCTTGGGTCCACGCCGCTTCGGCCGCGGCCGCGCAAGGTCAAAATGACGAAATCGTGAAGATGCGCGAGGAAATCGCCGCCGCCAGGAAGGAATACAAGCGCAAGGTCGGCGAAGCGCAAAAGGTCTTCGACGAGCAGAAATCTGCCGCGGCCAAGGAGCGTGACACGGCGATCTCTGCCGCACGCGCCAAGGCCGGGCAGAAATGATTGGCAGGCCGGTTGGCCCGCCTGTTCCTGCGTTCAGGCGTTAGCGAGGACCGGCGCCAGGGAGCGCTCCGTTCCTGGCGGTGACGATGCCGTCGCCAAGATCCGGGTCGGACCCTTGCTGTGCCGTACAACAGGCTGAACAGCCGCGGCCTCATGAGCCCTCCGGATTCTCCACCCCCGCACCCCGAACCTGGCCGGATTCCGCGCCGGGTCACCGATCATGCCGGCTGGGGCCGGTGGCTGCCGGGACTGCGCACGCTCCGCGCGTACCAGGCGGCGTGGCTGCGGCACGATATCGTGGCGGGGCTCGTGCTCACCACGATGATGGTACCCGTGGGCATCGCCTACGCGGTGGCGTCGGGCCTGCCTGGCATCCATGGTCTCTATGCGACCATTGTTCCGCTGTTCGTCTATGCCTTGTTCGGGCCCAGCCGCATTCTGGTGCTGGGCCCGGATTCCTCGCTGGCCGCCGTCATCCTCGCTGTCATCCTGCCACTGTCCGGGGGCGATGCGCATCGCGCGGTCGCCCTTGCGGGCATGATGGCGGTCGTGTCGGGTGCGGTGTGTATCCTGGCCGGCATAGCGCGCCTTGGCTTCATCACCGAGCTTCTTTCCAAACCGATTCGCTATGGGTACATGAACGGAATCGCGCTGACGGTATTGATCAGCCAGTTGCCCAAGCTTTTCGGCTTTTCGATCAAGTCCGACGGACCGCTGAGAGATTCGTGGGCTATCACCACAGCGGTGATCGATGGAAAGACCAACTGGGTCGCGTTCATGGTCGGCGCATCCACCCTGGTGGTGATCCTGCTGCTCAAGGGAAACAAGCGCGTGCCGGCCATCCTGGTCGCCGTGGTGGGAGCGACCGTCGCCGTCGGCATGCTGGACCTTGCCGCGCGCTTCGGGGTGTCGGTCCTGGGTCCTCTTCCGCAAGGCCTGCCAGCATTCGCCATCCCGTGGATCACCACCGGCGATATCGTCCCCGTCCTGACCGGCGGTTTCGCCGTTGCCCTTGTCTCGTTCGCGGACACCAGCGTGCTCTCTCGTGTCTATGCGGCGCGGACTCGTACCTATGTCGACCCGAACCAGGAGATGGTGGGGCTCGGCGTCGCCAATCTGGCCGCCGGATTTTTTCAGGGCTTCGCCATCAGCAGCAGTTCGTCCCGTACGCCCGTGGCCGAGGCCGCCGGTGCCAGGACCCAGCTGTCCGGCGTAGTCGGCGCGCTTGCCGTTGCCCTGCTGCTGCTGGTGGCGCCGGACCTGCTGCAGGATCTGCCCACCAGCGCACTGGCCGCGGTGGTGATCGCATCGGCCATCGGGCTGATCGAGGTCGCCGACCTGCGACGGATCTATCGCATCCAGCGCTGGGAGTTCTGGCTATCGATCGTCTGTACGGTCGGCGTGGCTGTGCTGGGTGCGATTCAAGGCATTGGCCTGGCCATCGTGATTGCCGTCATCGAATTCCTCTGGGACGGCTGGCGCCCTTACTCTGCGGTGCTGGGTCGCGCCGAGGGCGTCAAGGGCTACCATGACATCAAGCGCTACCCCGAAGCGCGCCTGATCCCCGGCCTGGTCCTGTTTCGCTGGGATGCGCCCTTGTTCTTTGCCAACGCCGAACTGTTCCATGACCGCGTGCTGGATGCGGTGGCGGCATCGCCCACGCCGGTACGCTGGCTGGTCGTTTCGGCGGAGCCGGTCACCAGCGTGGACGTCACCTCCGCGGACATGCTTGCCGAGCTGGACGGAACCTTGCACGCGGCTGGCATCGAGCTGTGCGTGGCCGAGATGAAGGATCCCGTCAAGGACAAGCTGAAACGATTCGGGCTGTTCGCGCGGATAGGCGAGACGGCATTCTTCCCGACACTGGGCGCCGCCGTCAGCAGCTATCTCGCGACCTATCCCGTGGATTGGGTGGACCGGGAGGAGACCGATGGCTGAGTGGAGAGGCAAATCCTGGCACGCCTCGCTGGCTGGCGGGCATCGGGCCTGGCAGTCGGCGCGTTGAAGCCTGGACGACTGCTTCGGTGCGTCCATCTTCACCCCCCCCAGCCGGGTTGAGGTCCCCGAGGCTCGCTCTCTCAGCGCTATTTGCTTCCCTTGATATTGCCCGCGACGCCGCCGGCGACCGCACCTATGGCGGCCCCCGTCCAGCCACTGCCTCCCGCGATGGCCGCAATGCCTGCGCCCGCCAGGGCTCCCACGCCCGCGCCGGTCACCGTCCCTTGTTGCTGCGGCGTCATGTTCGTGCAGCCAACAACGCCGGCGAGGGCGAGCGTCACGCCAATTCGTTCGAGTCGTTTCATCTGATTCTCCTACTTGGTGCGCTGAAGCCCGGGCACAACCATTTCGAACCAAATCGTTTCGAGGACGGGTCGCTGCAACTGGTCCGGATGCGCGGCGTACCAGCGGTCGAGTCCTTCGCGCACCGTGTCGAGGGTCTGGCCCTTCAGCCCTTTCGCAAGGCGTGGGACGATGCTCTGGGAGTCGGTCGGCGGCTTGCCAGCCTGATAGGCGATATCGACCAGGGCCAGATTGGCGATACCGACGAGGTAAGCCTTTTTCA
Organism: Cupriavidus sp. 2TAF22; assembly: GCF_052115045.1. Lineage (NCBI taxonomy): Bacteria > Pseudomonadati > Pseudomonadota > Betaproteobacteria > Burkholderiales > Burkholderiaceae > Cupriavidus > Cupriavidus sp. 2TAF22. Next base: position 54,895 of record NZ_JBFRFX010000009.1, on the reverse strand, counting down.
TTTGTTCCGATGACTCGGTCCAATGCCTGCCGGTGACCAACGGGATGTCTTCCGCGCGGGGAGTACCCGATACCAGCGCCAGCGTCATGCATCCCACGGCCATCGCCACGCGTAATTTGTGTTTCATCGCCATCGCATTCTCCTCGGGAATCCGCGTTTTCATGGTACTCCGGAACACCGCAACATCCTTGACGCACATGGTCGAGACACGGTGTCGTGCTTCGCACGCGGCAAGGCAGTCCCACAAGGGCAGCCCCGCGTTGCCGCCTCGCTACGTGCAGTTGGCGCGGTAGGTCTCCTGCAATTGCTTGCGCGTCTGGTCGCGCTCGATCTTGGGAATGGTGCGCCCCTGCGCGTTTTGCGTGGCCGGGCCGGATGACTGGTAAGACCGCTGGCTCGAGGTGGCGTTGAATTGCTCCTTGAGCTCCTCGCACCTGGCGCGCCTGGCGTCATCCGGACTCAGTGCGTCGGCCGACGGAGGGCGATAGGGACTGGCGCCGCTCTGTACGGCCTCGGATATGGCATTGGCGGCACCCTGGCCCGGCGCGGGCTGGGCCAGGCCAGCGGTGGCAATTCCCAGCGCCATCAGGCTGGCCAGCATGGATTTCCGGGACATCCGCATACGCTCTCCATTGAGTGACGATGACGCTGGCGTGCTCGAACCGACTGGTCTGGCCCTGAGGTGCAGACCAGACTAAGCGTAGTCATGCCCGGACGTATGTCAAATCCGAAGGCGCGCGGTGTCGCGCAATGACTACTGGCGGCGCCCGCGTCTGCGGCGCCAACGCCAGTCCGGGCAGGCAGGGCCGGACCGCACCCGATCAAGGCGATCCGCCCTCGGTCTTGCCATACCTGATCACATCCAGCACCGCAGCCGTCATCAACGAGGTAGAGACACCGAACATCAGGATGCCGTTGGCCGCTTCCAGTGGCCCGAGCAGGCGCCAGCGTTCGGACATCACGATATCGCCATAGCCAAGGGTGGAGAAGTTGACCCCAGAGTGATACAGCGCCGTGGAGAAATCACGGAACTCGCCGAGCATCAGGAACAAGGTAGCCCATATGGCAATCTGCGCGATATTGCAGAGCAAGGTCAGCAGCATCACGCCAGACAGCAGCACGATATCCGCCCATAGGGATTCATGTCCTTGCCGGGTCCGCCTGAAGCGCGCATAACGGCGCAGGCAGATGGCAACGACGACGGCCTGCAGCGGCAGGCATAGCAACATGACGGGGGCTGCAGCCAGGAATTGGAGGAGCATGGTCGATATGTTGGTCAGGCGCCGCGCGGTCGATCGCGGCGGCGATGGTCGAGGAGCTGGAGCACCAGGCAGGCATACAGGGTGACGGCAATGAAAAGCCCCATCCGTATCGCAAAGGCCGTGTAGACGTCCTTGCCGGCACGGCTGTCCTGGACCGACTGGCCGAGCAGGATGATCAGGGTCACGAAGGTGTTCACCCAGAAGCCGGGCGGCTGGCGTGTCGGGCTGGTCGCATAGAGCTTGCGCCCCAGCAGCAGGCCGAACAGCAGCATCCACAGGTAAAACATCCACAGGTGCACGAACAGTTTGAGTGCGCACCAGAACAGGACCGCCAGCAGCCCGCCGAGCAAGGTGGATCCCAGCAGCTCGCGGGCGGCACCGTGAGCCTTGGTGGTGCAGCTTTGCCTGCCGAGGGTGACGGATTTCATGATGATCGGCATGTAGCTGTCCGGCGCGGTCAGTGCCAGCAGGAAGGCCGGCAACACCACCAGCGCGGCGCGCAGGGCCAGCCGGTCGGCGTCGCCGGCCGGCACGGCCGGGGCGGCGGGCCCGGGACGCCTGCGGGCGGGTTCGGGAAACAGCCAGTGACTGAGCGCCAGCACCAGCACGCCGAGCAGAAGCCCCTTGGCCAGGGCGCCGATGACCGTCAGGGCCAGCCCGAAATCAGCAAATCCGGCGGCGGAGATCATGGTGAGGCCAGCCACCAGGAAGGTGGCGACCAGGTTGTTTCCGCCGCGCAGGCCGAAGCGAAAGGCCAGGTAGAGGCATAGCGCGACCAGCAACACGCCGCTGAACGGGTAATAGCGCAGCACGGGGATGAGCAGCAGGCCGCTGCCGGTGGTGAGCGTCACCATCAGGGCCAGCCCCAACCCTGCCTTGAGCGGGAGCGGGCGGTCGAGCGTGGCGAGCAGGAACACGGCGAGCACCGGCGCGACCATGGGGATGGAAAAGTCCAGGCCGAAGCTGATTGCCAGGCATAACGCCGTGCCGCTGGCCAGGCGCAGCGGACCCCGGGACGGCGGCGCGGCTACGTTGGCATGAACGCAATCAGTAGACATAGGAAAGCCAGCTCATCAAGCGCAGGAACAGGCGGCCGGGCGGATGGAGCGGATTGCCCTCGCCGGGAAAGGCCATGACTTCGGCCTGCCCGCCCACGCGGATGCCCCGAAGCGCGGCCAGTTGGCCGGGCGCGAACTCGACAACCACCGGGAAGCGCTGGGCCGGGCGCAGCCAGTCGCGGCTGTTCTGTACTGTCGGCAGGCTGCCGGGCGGGGTGCTCTGGCCCGTGCTGATGCCGTAGCCGATGCTGCGCACGCGGCCTTCGAAGACCCTGCCTGGAAAGGCATCGAGCACGATGCCAACCGGTGTGCCGACGTCGACGTGGCCCAGGTTGTTTTCGGTCAGGTCCGCGCTCACCCACACATCGTGGATGGCGATCAGTGTCATGACTGGCGCGCCGGCCGCGGCATACAGCCCGGCTTCGGTGCGCAGATCCGTGATCAGGCCGGCGGTGCGCGCACGTACCTGGGTATTGGCCAGGTCCAGTTCGGCTTTTTCCAGGGCCGTGGCGGCGCTGCGCAGCTTGGCGTTCTCTTCCTCGCTGCCGCCCTGCAGTTCTTTCGCGCGCTCCACTTCGGCGCGGGCCGCGGCGACCTGGCCCGCGGCCTGTTCGTGGGTGGCGCGGGCCACCTCCAGGCGGCGCAGCGAGACGGTACCCTGGTCCTCGCTGTAGAGGCGTTCGAGGCGCTCGCTGTCCTGGCGTGCCTTGGTTTCGTTGGCGATGGCGGCGCGCAGGGATGCCCGCGCCGAATCGATGCCGGCAGTGTTGGCGCCGATCTGGCGGCGCGTGGATTCGAGGTCGGCACGGGCGCGGTCTACCGCGATCCGGTAGTGCACCGGATCGACTTCAAACAGTAGCGCGCCGGCCGCGACATCCTGGTTGTTGCGCACATGCACGCGCGTCACCCGCCCGGACACTTCCGCGGCGACCGGTACCACGAAGGCTTGCACCCGGGCCTGCTGGGTGTAAGGGGTAAACCGGTCGGCCAGCAGATACCAGGCCAGGCTCAGCACAATCAGGCCGATGACAAGCCTGAGCGCCTTCCTGCCGGGGTCGGCCTGTGGTTGTGTGCTGGCCGGCGTATTGGACGACGACGCGGCCGACGCATCGGCTGGCGCATTGGCTGGCGCATCGGCTGGCGCACTGGCCGGCACTTCGGGCGGGGTGGATGCCAGGGGTCGCTGGGTATCACTCATCGGAGTCGGGCCTCTGCGAGGGGAGCTTCGCGCTGGTGTGCTGGCGGTCCGCCTCATCCAGCAGATCGCCCCAGTCGGTCCGTTGCCGCATTTGTTCGCGGGTGGCCGGGTCGACCAGCGGTTGCCCGCTGTACCAGCCCCCGCCCAGTGCCTTGTAGAGGGCAATCAGGTCGCTCACGGCATTGCTGCGGTTGACCAGGTAGGCGTCCTGCTGGGCAAACAGCGCGCGCTGGGCATCCAGCACGCGCTGGAAGTCCGAGTAGCCCTCGCGGAAAAGCGCGCTGGCCAGCGTCAGCGAGCGGTCGGCGGCCAGCGACGCCTCGCGCAGGATGTCCTCGCGCTCCAGTGCCCTGACCAGGCTGCTGGCGGCATCGTCGGCTTCGCGCGCCGCCTGCCGCACGCTGTCCTGGTAGGCGACAATCAGTTGCTGCAGACGCGCATCCTGCACGCGCACATTGTTCTTGATGCGGCCATAGTCGAACACGTTCCAGCGCAGGCTGGGACCACCGATCAGGGCGAGGTTATTCGGCGTGCCCGCCAGAGAGCTGGCGGACCAGGAGATGCTGCCGAGCAGCGACAGCGAAGGATAGAGATCTGCCTTCGCCACGCCGATGAGCGCCGATTGCGCCGCGACCTGCAGTTCGGCGGCGCGGATATCCGGACGGCGCAGCAGCAGATTGGCTGGCACGTCTTGCAGTACCGCGCGGTCAATCAGCGGGATCACTCCCTCCCTCTGCGCCAGCTCCGGCAGTTCAGGCAACTGCCCGGGGGGGCGGCCGATCAGGATAGCCAGGGCATTGCGGGTAAGCACGATCTGGTTTTCCAGTTCGGGGATGCTGCTCAGGGTGCCAAGGTACTGCGTCTTGGCCTGCTGGAGATCCAGCTCATCACTTTCGCCGCCCTTGAACAGGCGCTCGGTGATCTCATAGCTGCGCTTCTGCAGGCGGGCGTTCTCGCGGGCGATGCGCAGGCGCGCTTCGGCGGTGCGCAGGGCGAAGTAGGTCTCGGCCATCTGCGCATGCAGCAAGACCAGCACGTCCTCATGGTTGGCCATGGCGGCGAAATAAGCGGCATCGGCCGACTCGATGGCGCGGCTGAAGCGTCCCCAGAAATCCAGCTCCCAGCCGATGTCGAAGCCCGCGCTGTACTGCCAGAAGCGGCTATTCTGGGCGTTGCGGCCGCCGGACTGCCGGCGATCCATGTACAGGGCGTCGGCACTGACCTGTTGGCGTTGCGGATAGCGCCCGCTCAGGGCAATGCCCAACTGGGCGCGGGCTTCCAGCACGCGCAGCCCGGCAATCCTCAAGCCGGCATTGTGCGCATCGGCTTCGGCGATCAGGCGTTCCAGGGTCGGGTCGGCGAAGACCTGCCACCACTGCCGCAAATCGGGTTGCAACCGTTGCTCGCTGGCCTGTCCGACAGCCGGGCTGTTCCACTGGCTGGTCCAGTTCTCGCGCTGCGCCTGGAAGTCCGGACCCACGCGCGCGCAGCCGCTCAACGCGAGCAGGCCGGCCAACAGTGCGCGCCGTGGACGGATCAGGGCCGGCATATGGCGCACGCGCCCGCATCAGGCCTGCTTGTCTTCGCCATGCGTGCATCGACGCCGGGTCCAGGCGGCAGGGGCTGGAACACGTCATCGGCGTTGTCGGCAATGCCGGCAACGAAGACACAGATGTAGAAGACCATGGCACCCGTCTCCCCTGACGATCCTGGTGACCTGCGCAACTTCGGGAAAGCCGTCTACGTATTTAAGGAGCGCATTCTGCCGCGCGGGTCTTCGCCAGCGTCCCGCAAGTCCGGGGCGCGCCGCTGGCGGGATGCCGCTTGACCCACTTGCTCGAATATAGCTGAAGCGTGGCGTCTTACCGGTCCGGGATGCAAGAAGGCAACACGCCGACTGTGCTCAATGGAACACAGCTATGGGGGATCGCTCTGCGTCACCTCTGTGGCTGCGCCTTCGCTTTGCCTGGATGCCGGCGTGCTGGCGGCATGCCTGCGGCGCCAGGCCACCGGCGATTCACCGAACTGGGCGGAGAACCAGCGCGTGAACGAGCTAGCGCAGCCGTAGCCGAGCAGTTCGGACACCCGCAGCAGGGAATACTGCGGGTTCCCCACATAGCGTCGTGCCAGCTGGCTACGGACTTCATTGAGGATGTCCGTGAAGGTCTCGCCCGCTTCATCAAGCTGGCGCTGCATGGTTCGCAGGCTCAGGCCCAGGCCTTGGGCGACGCCCTCGCAGGTGGCGCGGCCCATCGGCAACATCAGGTAGACGGCATTGCGCACGTCACGGCCGATGGACGGCTCATTGACGCGAGGCAGCATCTCGACGAAGCGCTGCGCATGGCGAGCCATGGCCGGATCCCCGGTTGGATTCGGCGCGTCCAGGTCTGCCGCCAGGCAGACGATGCCGTTGAACTCGCTGTCGAACTCCAGCGGGCAGCCGAACAGCCTCCGGTGGACACCCAGGTCGGCGGGTGCCGGGTGCGTGAAGTTGACGCTGTGCGGTCGCCAGTGCGGGCCCAGCAGCGCCCTGCACATGCGGAAAACCACGCCGATGGCAAGTTCGGTGGCCTGCCGCGAGGGCGCGTTCAGCACGAGTTCCTGCCGGATGATGACGGCCTTGCCAGCGTTCTCCAGCACGATTGCCACCGACTCGTTGACCAGGTGCCGGTAGCGGATGGTGGTAACCAGCGCATCCCGCAGCGTGGGTTGCTGGCTGATCAGCAGGCTCATCACGCCAAAGTCCGACAACTGGCGCGATTCGGCCATGCGCAGGCCGAAGGTCGGGCAATCGGCCGCCAGCGCGGCGGACTCCAGCAGCGTGGCACAGGCATTGACGGGAATGCGCTGGTCCGGATCGGCCAGCAGCATACGGCTCAGTTTCGCCGCGCGCAGCAGCGACTGCGGGTTGATGCCAAGGTCTCCTGCCACTTCAAAGAAGTTGGTCAGTGCAGCCGCACGCACCAGCGTCTCCAATTCAGTCTCCTCTTTGCTCTTTTGCCTGCTCCGGGTTTGCCCTTGGCGGGTTGCCCGTCTTGTCTTCGCAAGCCGGATGATAGGCGCGCGTGGCATGAAATGCAAAGTCCGCGGGGGCAAATGCAAAGCGCCGCGGCCAGCCAGGGCCTACATTCTCTGCATGCGCGGCGCACTCTGCGCCGCAGCGACAGATCAAGGAGATAAGCATGGCAAAGGTAGTCCGCATGTACGAGGCCGGAGCGCCGGAAGTTCTTCGCTACGAGGACATGGAAGTCGGCGATCCCGGCCCCGGCCAGGTGCGCATCCGCCACGTGGCGGCCGGCCTGAACTACGCCGACACCTATTTCCGCAATGGCACTTACCCGGTACCGCTGCCCGCGGGCATGGGCGTGGAAGCCGCCGGCGTGGTGCAGGCCATTGGCCCGGGCGTGACCAACGTGGCCGTCGGCGATCGCGTGACCTACACCGGTTTCATCAACACGCTGGGTGCCTACAGCACCGAGCGGCTGGTGCCGGCCGCGCCGCTGATCCGCCTGCCGGAAACCATCGGCTTCGAGACCGCCGCGGCCATGACCATGCGCGGCCTGACCTCGGCCTACCTGATGCGCCGGATCCATCCCTTCAAGGCGGGCGACACCATCCTGCTGCATGCCGCGGCCGGCGGCGTCGGGTTGATCGTTTCGCAATGGGCCAAGCTGCTGGGCCTGACCGTGATCGGCACCGTCTCCACCGAAGCCAAGGCCGAAGTGGCCCGCGCCCACGGCTGCGACCACATCATCAACTACAGCCATGAGGACGTGGCAAAGCGGGTGCGCGAACTGACCGACGGCGTGGGTGTGTCCGTGGTGTTCGACAGCGTGGGCAAGACGACCTTCATGGCGTCGCTGGATTCGCTCAAGCGCCGCGGCACCATGGTGTGCGTCGGCACGGCCTCGGGCCCGATCCCGCCGTTCGACCCCGTGCTGCTGGCCATGAAGGGGTCCGTGTTCCTGACCCGGCCGGCACTGGCCGACTACATTTTCGATCCGGCGGAGAAGACGGCACTGGCCTCGGAACTGTTCGATCACGTCGGCGCCGGCCGTATCAAGATCGAAATCAACCAGCGCTACGCCCTGGAGGATGCGGTGCAGGCCCATCGTGACCTGGAATCGCGCAAGACGACGGGCTCGTCGATCTTCGTCATCTGAGGAGGGATGCACATGCAAGTCCATCAACTCACCTGCGCACTGGGCGCGGAACTGGCCGGTGTCAATCTTGCCGACGCCGTTGGCGACGCTGGCCTGTTCGCCGAAATCCGCTCACTGCTGCTCAAGCATCGCGTGCTGTTCCTGCGCAACCAGCATTTCAGCCGTGATGAGCATGTCGCCTTTGCGCGCCGCTTTGGCGAGCTCGAGGATCACCCCGTTGCCGGCAGCGATCCCGAGCACCCGGGCCTGGTGCGCATCTACAAGACCCCGGACCAGCCCAACGACCGTTACGAGAACGCCTGGCATTCGGATACCACCTGGCGCGAAGCGCCGCAGTTCGGCGCCGTGCTGCGCTGCGTGGAGTGCCCGCCGGTGGGCGGCGACACCATGTGGGCAAACATGGCGCTTGCCTATGAAAGGCTCCCGGCGCACATCAAGGAGCAGATTGCCGACCTTCGTGCGCGCCACAGCATCGAGGCCTCCTTCGGCGCGGCCATGCCGATCGAAAAGCGGCTGTCGCTCAAGGCCCAGTTTCCCGATGCGGAGCACCCGGTGGTGCGCACGCACCCGGAGACCGGCGAAAAGATCCTCTACGTGAATGCCTTCACCACGCATTTCACCAACTACCACACGGCCGCCCGCGTACGTTTTGGCCAGGACGCCAATCCCGGCGCGGCCGATCTGCTGCGCTACCTCGTCAGCCAGGCATATGTCCCTGAGTACCAGGTGCGCTGGCGCTGGCAACCCGACAGCGTGGCCATCTGGGACAACAGTGCTACCCAGCACTATGCGGTGATGGACTATGCGCCGTGCCACCGCAAGATGGAGCGCGCGGGTATCATCGGCAGCAAGCCGTTCTGAGCGCGCGTGGAGGCAACACAATCATGCAAGACAACCTGGTTATTCCCACGCAGTCCGCGTACGCCTACCCGCTGCTGGTCAAGCAGCTGCTGATCAATTCCCTGAGTCTCCATGGCGACCAGGAAATCAGCTACCGCGGCCAGATGCGCTACACCTTCCGCGATTTCCGCCGCCGCATCGGCCAGCTGGCCTCGGCGCTGACCTCGCTCGGCGCCGGGCACGGCACCACGGTCGCGGTGATGGACTGGGACAGCCATCGCTACCTGGAATGCTACTTCGGCGTGCCGATGATGGGCGCGACGCTGTTTACGGTAAACGTGCGGCTTTCGCCCCAGCAGATCCTGTACACGCTGAACGACGCCGGCGCGGACGTCATCCTGTTTCACCCCGACTTCGCGCCGGTGCTCGAAGAGATCCGCGGGCAGCTCACAGGCAACCCGCGCCTGGTCCTGATGGCGGACGGCGAGGCCGCACCGGCGCTGACGCTGCCGCTGGCGGGCGAGTACGAGGCCCTGGTGGATGCGGCCTCGCCCGATTTCGCCTTCCCGGATTTCGACGAGAACACCAAGGCCGCCACCTTCTACACCACCGGCACCACCGGCGACCCCAAGGGCGTCTGCTACAGCCACCGCGACATCGTGCTGCACACGCTGGCAACCTCTGCGAGCCTGTGCTCGCCCCGCGAGGGCCAGCGCATGCACCGCGAGGATGTCTACATGCCGATCACGCCGATGTTCCACGTGCTGGCATGGGGCATCCCGTACATCGCCGTCATGCTGGGCCTGCGCACCGTGTTGCCGGGCCGCTACGCGCCCGACATGCTGCTGAAGCTGCGTGAGACGGAGAAGGTCACCTTCTCGCACTGCGTGCCGACCATCTTGCAGATGCTGCTGCAGTCCTCGCAGGACGGCGCCCAGGATCTTTCGGGCTGGAAGATCATCATCGGTGGCTCGGCGCTGCCGCCGGTCCTGTGCGAAGCGGCACTGGCGCGAGGCATCGACATCTTCGCCGGCTATGGCATGTCGGAGACCGGCCCGATCGTCTCGCTGGCCCAGTTGCCGCCAGGGTGCAAGCCGAGCGACCGTGCGGAAGAAGTCCGCATGCGCTGCTCGACAGGCCGCCCGGTGACGCTGGTGGACTACCGTATCGTCAGCGAAGACATGCAGGACCTGCCGCGCGACGGCAAGAGCCGCGGCGAGATCGTGCTGCGCGCACCGTTCCTGACCAAGGGCTATTTCGGGAAGCCGGCAGCCTCGGAGGAACTGTGGGCGGGCGGCTACCTGCATACCCAGGATGTCGCGGTGATGGGCGCGGACGGCTTCGTGCAGATCGTGGACCGCATCAAGGACGTGATCAAGACGGGCGGAGAATGGGTTTCCTCCATCGAGGTGGAGCACCTGATCACGGAGATACCCGGCGTGCTGGAGTGCGCGGTGATTGGTGTGCCGGATGCCAAGTGGGGCGAACGCCCGATGGCCTTCGTGGTGCGCGAGGCAGGGGCGGAAGTGGGCCCCGCGCAGATCCGCGATCAGCTGATGGGGCACGTGGCGTCCCGCCGCATCAGCAAGTACGCGGTGCCCGAGGCGGAACGCATCGTCTTTGTCGAGGCGATCCCGAAGACCAGCGTAGGCAAGATCAATAAAAAGCAGCTGCGTGAAAAAGCGGTCTGAAGGGAAGTAAGGGAAGTAAGGGAAGTAAGGGAAGTAAGGGAAGTAAGTGAAGTAAGGAAAACTATGCGCCAGTCCTCAGGCGGGGGCTGGCGCTTTTTCTTGCCGGAAGGGCGAGCCGCGCGAAATGCGCAGCAACCACCTCCATCGTTCCCGCTACCCGGCGAAGGACCATCCTTGCCACCACGACAGGCGCAAAGCAAAGCGCCTCCCGAAGGAGGCGCGTCGTACAAGCGAGCCGGAGGGCTGCCGCAGTCAGGGCTGGATATTGAAGGCCTTCACAATCCCCGCATTGCGCTCGAACTCTTCATGCAGCGACTGGCTGAGCTGCGGCAGCGTCTGCGCAGCCATCGGCTCATAGCTCAGGGCCTGCATCCGTTCCTGCAGCTTTGGCGTGGCGGCCGCCTTGTAGGTGGCTGCCTGGATCTTTTGCGCCATCTCGGCCGGAACGCGGGCCGAGGCAATCACGCCCACCCAGTTGCTGAACTCCACATCCGGATAACCCAGTTCGGCGAAGGTGGGCACTTGCGGCAGCAGTGGCGAGCGGCTCTTGGAGGCAACCGCATAGGCCTGCAGTTTGCCGGCCTTGATCATCGGCAACGACGTCACCATGCCGTCGTACATGAGCGGGATCTGGCCGCCCATCACCTGGACCAGCGCCGGCCCGGAGCCCGCAAAAGGCACATGCTGCAGGTCCAGCCCGGCCTTCTGGTTCATGATCACGCCGGCATAGTGAGACGCCGTGCCGGCGCTGTAGGAGGCAAAGCTCAGCTTGCCGGGGTTGGCATGCACGTAGCCGACCAGGCTCTTGAAGTCCCTGGCAGGCAGGGATGGCGCGCCAACCAGCAGCAGGCGCGATCTTGCGACCGCGGCCAGCGGCTGGATGTCCTTCATGGTGTTGTACGGCGTCTTGAGCACATGCGGCACTTCGGTCAGCACGTTGGTGGCCGTCACCATGATGGTCTGGCCGTCGGGTGGCGCCGCCAGCAAGGCGTTGATGGCGATGCCGCCGCCGGCGCCTGGCTTGTTGTCGACCACCACGGGCTGGCCCAGGTCCGCCGAGAGCTGGTCGGCCAGCAGGCGGGCGATCACGTCCATGGTGCCGCCGGCCGGGGCCGGCACCAGCATGCGCACAGGCTTGTTGGTCCACGCCATCGCCGCCGGCACGGACAGGGCCAGCACGGCGGCTACGGCGGCGTGGCGCACGCGAAAGAGGGCGGGGCGGTTGGGCATGTCTGTCTCCGTTATGGATATGGGATATGGAATATGGAAAGCCGTGCCAGTCTTCCCTTGTCGGGGGCGGTACACGGGATCATGCGGGAAAGCGAGGCGCCGGCGGATGAAATTCCGCCTTCGCGAAGGGGTTCAGGTGGCAGCCAGGGTGGCGCGTTGCTTCGCGCGCGCCAGCGCCCGCAGCATGGCTTCCAGCAACGCGTCGGGAAGCCGCGAGCCAGACACGCTGTGGGTGCCGTTGAAGACAAAGTGCGGAACGCCGAGCCCGCTGCGCAAGGGCGGATCCGCCGGGGCGTGCAGTGACGGCAGCCAGTCCAGGTCATGGTGCCCGGGGGCAGCGCCCTGGTCCGGCATGCGGATGCCGCATTCTGTCGCGGCCTGTCGCAGCACGACGGGATCACCGATGTTCGCCGCGCGGATGAAGTAGCGCGTGAACAGGTTATCGATCAGGGCGGATGCCGCTTCGGCACCTGCCTGCTGCCTGGCAAGGCGTACCAGGCGATGGGCCAGCAAGGTGTTCGGGAAGATCTCGATACGGTCCAGCGCCAGCGTGAGGCCGGCCTCGCGCGCGGCGGCACGGACCTGCGCCTGCCGTGACGCCACGGCCTCGGGGCTGCCCAGGCGGTTCACGTAGAAATCACGGTAGGGCAAGCCGGCCGGAGGCGTGGCGGGGATCAGCGGGTAGGAGCGCCATTCCACGTGCACGGTAACGTCCGGGCGCTCACGCCCGAGCAGGCCAATGGCGTTTTCCAGGTGCTTTTTTCCGATCAGGCACCAGGGGCAGATCAGGTCGAAATAGGCCTCGACCGAGAGCGTGGACGGATTGTTCATGGCGGCGGCTTGATGACGCCGGCCGGCGTGCCCGATGCAGGCCGCGGCAGGCAGTTCAGGATCAGGGGGTGGGCAAGGCCTGCCCGCTGCGCCAGGGCAGGCGCGCCGGCAGCAAGGCCATCACTTCGGCGCGCTGGGCTTCGGTCATCCGCTCCCAGCAGCCGATTTCCAGCGGCGTCCTGCCGCAACCCTGGCAGTGCCTGCCCGCATGGTCCATGCGGCAGATGTTGATGCACGGATTCGCGACGGATGGGGACGGGTTCATGATTTCGATGAGGCTAGGTGGGGCGCGCCGGGCGCGGGCAACGGACTGGCCGCAGGCTTTGCGCCTGCGGCCAGTGCTTCGCGCGTCAGGCCGCGCGCAGGGGCAGGTTCTTCTGGCCGGCCTTGCGGTTCGGCGCCATGCCGTGGGCGGCCAGGGTTTCCTCGGCGCTGTCGTACCAGGTGCCGATGCGATAGATCTCGCGGGCTTCCTTGCCCGAGGCGATCTCGCGGCCCAGCTCCTTGGCCACGCGCACGCATTGCTCGATCTGCTGCACCGAGGTCATGCGGTTGCCGTGCTGGTCGATGATGGTGTCTTCGATGCCGCAACGCGGATGCAGGCCCATGCTCATGGCCATCATGTTGAACGGCAGCACGTTCTTCAGCAGCGATTCCGCGGTCAGGGTGCAACCGTCCGGCGCGCGGTGGACGAAGTTGAAGAAGTTGAACGGGTTGGGGCCGTCAAAGCCGCCGCCGATGCCGATCCAGGTCAGGTTCAGCGGGCCCTTGTAGAGGCCGGCGCGCACCATGCGCTCCAGCGTTTCCATGGCGTGGATGCCGGTGAGCTGGAAGTGCGGCTGGATCCCGGAGGCGCTCAGGCGGCGCAGGTGCTCTTCCACCCAGCCCGGGCCGGCCGGCACCGTCATTTCGCGGTAGGCCTGCTGGTAGGCCGGGTGCTCGAGCGACGTACCCTTCAGGTATGCGGGGTACAGCAACTCCATGATGTTCATCTGCGTGGTGTTGATCGCCACGGTCACCTGGTCCGGCTTCGGGTCCAGGTCAGCCAGCATGTGGCGGGTGTCGTCCGACAGCCACTTGGCGGCCTGGCCGTCGTCTTCCGGCGCGAAGGAGATCGAGCCGCCCACCTGGATGATCATGTCGGGCACCGCGGCGCGCACGCCGGCGATCAGTTCGTTGAACTTGGACAGGCGCTTGGAGCCCTTGCCGTCCAGTTCGCGCACGTGCAGGTGCAGCACGGTGGCGCCGGCGTTGTAGCAATCGACGGCCTTCTGGACCTGTTCTTCCATCGTCACCGGAATGTCATCCGGGAAATCCGCCGGCATCCACTCGGGACCGTACGGGGCCACGGTGATGACTACTTTGTCCATGTTTTCGGGGTGCAGGGAATCGTCGAGGAATTGCATGAGTGTGCTCCTGGTATCTGGTGTCTGCCGGCGCTGCTGCGCAGCGGCGGAACTGATTCATATGAAATGGCCTTCGGTAACGGAAGTATCGGACAACGGCCGGGAACAATTTGACAATATGGGACACTCAATTTACATCTCGGGACAGTCAGGGAAAACGCGATATCCGCTGGCCTGCTCCCCTTCGCCGTGCCAGTCTTGCCCGCTACTTCCGGGCCACTTCAGTGAAATCGTGCCAGCCGGAGAATCTCGCGACCGGCGAGGTGTTTGCGATAGCGTGAAGCACAACCGCGCCGCGTTCGAACAGCCATTCCACGATGTCGCGCCGGCGCATCGCACCACTGGTGACTACGGCACGAACGCCGTTGACCGCGCCAGAGCGCGTTCATTTCTTTAATCGCGAATTCTCACGTGATCGCCCCGCCGACGTGGCATCGAACCGGGAGCAAGCCTTGGCGAGCGGCACGGACCCGGACCGCGGCTACCACAAGGGGGCGCCGGTAAGCGGCGCCATGGGGCCGTGGCTATGTCTTTGGGGCGTACCCTTCGAGGTTGTCCCTGCTTTCCTGCTGGCCTAGACTGGAATTCACCGAATATAGGACCTATCTTTAACATCGTCTGGCGAACGCACTGGCATCAGGATTGAGCGTGGCGTGCGTTGCGTGGATGGACATCACCGTAGTCCGGGCGTCATGCCTCGATCCGTCGTGGCTCCCCGGTGCACGAACCTGGACGTATCGGGCTGCCTGGACATGCCCCGGCGGCGCGGACAAGAAGCCGTGGCACGGCTTACCCATGCGATACCTTTGCAGCGACCTGCAAGGAGACAGCGGATGTTGCCCACGCCCATTTCCGAGAAGGCCCTGTCCCGTGGCTTGCTCGATGTACTGATCCGTGCCGGGATGATCGCCGTTCTGGCGATCTTCTGCTTCCAGATATTCCGCCCGTTCCTGAATCTCATCGTCTGGTCACTGATCCTGGCGGTCACCCTTTATCCGCTGCAGATAAGCCTCAGGCGCAAGCTCGGCAACAAAGACGGCCGCACCGCCACGCTGATCGTCCTGGTTGCCATCGGCATCATCATGGTTCCCACCTACATGCTGGGCACGACCATGGCCGATTCGGTGAGCCATGCCATGGACATCGTCAAGAGCGGGAAATTCCATATTCCGCCGCCGGCCGAGTCGGTCGCGGGCTGGCCGGTGGTGGGGGAGCGACTCTATGCCCTCTGGCAGCACGCCGCCACCGACCTGACCGGTCTGTTGCAGAAGGTCGCGCCTCAGCTCAAGGACGTCAGCCTCGCGCTGCTGGGCATGCTTGCAGGCCTCGGCGAGGGTTTCCTGATCTTTGTCTTCGCCCTGATCATCGCGGGCATTTTCATGGCGCATGGCGAGCAGGGTAGCCGCAGCGCCGTGCAGATTGCCTCGCGCATCTTCGGCCCGGACCGGGGCTCGCGCATCGCCGTGCTGTGCACCGCCACCATTCGCGCGGTAGCCCAGGGCGTGGTAGGCATTGCCTTCGTTCAGATGCTGCTGATTGGCGTGGCCTTCGTGATCAAGGGTATTCCCGCCGCCGGCCTGCTGGCCCTGGCGGTGCTGCTGCTCGCGACCATGCAGTTGCCGGTCACGCTGATTACCATCCCCGTGATCCTCTACGTTTTTTCCACCGAGGGTCCCACCGTGGCCGCCATTACCTTCTCCGTCTATGTCTTCATCGCGGGCCTGGTCGACAACGTGCTCAAGCCCCTGCTGCTGGGCCGCGGCGTCGACGCGCCGATGGCGGTGGTGCTGATCGGCGCGCTGGGCGGCATGGTTACCGGCGGCATCATCGGCCTGTTTATTGGCCCGGTGGTGCTCGCGGTGGGCTACCAGCTGTTCTGGCAATGGGTCGAGGACCAGCCGCATACCGGCGAGCCGGGCGACCAGAAGCCGGTCTGAGGCGGCCAGGCACGCCCATTTCGCCCTGGATTGGTCTCGTGGCTCGCGCGGTGTCGCGCAATGGCGGGCGTGGTGCAGCGGGCAGGCGAAGGCCTGGCACCGGGCCACGCTCTCATTGCAGCGCACCTGTGCCAGAATGTACCGTCACCATCCCCGACCGGCATTCACTGCCTGCGCCCCCCATTTGACAGGCCTGTCCGCTACCGTCCCCATTTCCGTCGTCAACGCCTTCCTGTCGGGCGCGGATCCGGCCGCTATCGGGCGGCTTGCCGAGCAGTCCGGGATCGCGCACGAGCTGCTGCGCGAACCCGGCGCACGGGTGACCCAGGAACAGTTCGCCACGCTCTATCGCAGGCTGGCGATGGAACTCGACGATGAAATGCCGGGCATTTTCAGCCGCCCACTGCGCAACGGCGTGCTGAAGTTTCTCGGTCTCAGCCTGCTCGACGCGCCAAGGCTGGAGGTGGCGCTGCATCGCTTTGGCCAGTTCCTCCATCTGGTCCTGGACGAATTCCGCCTGGCGTCGCGGCGCGAAGGCGCGGCTGGATATGTCGAGCTGGTGGCGAACCCGGCTGGCCCCGGCGTCAGCGTGATTGGCTGCGAACTGATGCTGAAACTGGTGCATGGAATGGCCTCGTGGCTCATCCGCCAGCGGATCCCGCTCAACGGTGCGGAGTTCGCTTTTCCGATTCCGCCGCAGAGCAGCGATCACCTCTACCTGTTTCCGGGCCCGGTGCGCTTTGACTGCGCGCACACGCAGATCAGCTTCGATGCGGCTTACCTTGACCTGCCGGTCAGGCAACGCAAGCCGGACCTCGAGACATTTCTCGCGCGCGCGCCCGAAGACTGGATTTTCGTCGCCTTCGCTGAGCAGCTGACCTGTCACCGCGTGCGTCAGCACCTGGCCGAATGCCTGCCCGCGTCGCCCACCGTCGACGCTGTCGCGCAGGCGCTCCACCACTCGGTGCGCACCTTGTGCCGGCGCCTGTCGGCCGAGGGCACGACGTTCCAGGCCATCAAGGATGAGGTGCGGCGCGATATTGCGATCCAGCGCCTGACGCGCTCCGAAGACACCATCGCCGAAATTGCCTACGACGTAGGCTTCGACAATCCCACCGCCTTCCATCGCGCCTTCCGGCACTGGACTGGCAGCACGCCAAACGCCTACCGCCGCACCCTCTGACCCGCCCATTGCCGGCCACTTTCGGTCACTTTCTCGGTCACTTTCTCGGCCACTTTCTCGGCCACTTTCTCGGCCACTGTCGGCCACTGTCGGCCATTGGCGCCGATTGGCAAGGCTGGCCGTCGACTGACAAATCCTGCCACCTCGGGAGGCGCTAGCGGCATCTGGCGCCCGGGCGCCGCGCATTGCGGCTGAAAACGGCGGGATTTGTCAGTGAAAGGGCCGGTTCCGGTAATCGCCTTCGCGCTGCCCGATATTACGATCACCCCATCGATGTCGCAGTGCAGCAAACCAACCAGCCGCGGGCGCACATCGCTGCAGTTGAGATGCACGGCGAAGACGAGGCGTTCTACGGCGCCAGGGTCGCAACCGCAGAATTCCTTGCCGGCCATGTCCTGGCGCCTGGCGCGCCCCGCGGGCATGGATTCGTGGCCCCGAAACGATGCAACGTTCTGACGAAGTCAGGGCAGATTTAGAGAAGGTGGAGAGAGACAACATGGCAATCGATGGTTACAGCATGGCGACGCTTGGCGCGTTCGTCGGCCAGGAGTTGGGCGTATCGGAGTGGGTCGAAGTGGATCAGGCGCGCATTGATGCATTTGCGGACTGCACGGAAGACCGCCAGTGGATTCACGTGGACGTGGACCGGGCGGGCCGGGAGAGCCCCTTTGGCGGCACCGTCGCGCACGGCTTCCTCACGCTCTCCCTGCTGGGCGGCCAGATCACCCGCATGGGTATCGTCCCCGGCGATGCCAAGGCCGCGGTGAACTGCGGGCTGGAGAAGACGCGCTTCCTGGCGCCGGTGAAGGCGGGTGCCCGCGTGCGCAATCGCGTGAGGCTGCTGGCGGCGGAGGACAAAGGCGAGGGCCGCGTCATGCTGCGCACGGAAAACACGATGGAGATCGAAGGCCAGGCCAAGCCGGCCCTGGTCGCCGAATCGCTGGCACTGCTGGTTGCCTGAGGAGAGATGCGATGACAACGACGAAAGCGCGCACAAGCAAAGCCAGGAAGCCGGCGAAGGTCACCCCGCAGGTCCTGCCCGACAACGGCGGCCTGGCTGTGGCCAGCCCCAATCCTTTCGTGGGCTTGCGCCCGGAGGACCTGGTCTCCACCGCCCAGCAGATCGGCGCGCAATGCGTCCAGGAGCCCGCGCTGCTGCTGGAACAGCAGACGCAGCTGGCGCATGACCTGCTGAGCGTGCTGGACGGCACGGCTTCTCCCCCGCCAGCGCGCGACCGTCGATTCGCGGATTCGGAATGGCACGACAACCCGCTGTACCGTATGCCGTTGCAGGGCTATCTTGCCTGGCGCGATGCCATGACCGGCTTTGTCAGCCGCTCCGTCATGGACGCGCGCAGCAAGGAGAGGGCGCAGTTCTTCACGTCGCTCGTGTTCGACGCGCTGGCGCCGACCAATACGGTGCTGGGCAACCCGGCTGCGCTGAGGGAGACGTTCGAGTCGGGCGGTCTCAGCCTGCTGTCCGGCATGACCAACCTGCTGACCGACACCCTGACCAACCAGGGCATGCCGTCCCAGGTCGACAAGAGCGCGTTTCGTGTTGGCCGGGACCTGGCGACGACGCCGGGCACGGTGGTCTTTCGCAATGAAGTGCTCGAACTGATCCAGTACACACCAGTCACGGCCAAGGTGCACGCGCGCCCGCAGCTCATCGTGCCGCCGCAGGTCAACAAGTTCTATGTGTTCGACCTCGCTCCGGGCAAGAGCATCGTCGAGTACCTGCTCAAGCAGGAATTCCAGGTCTTCATGGTGAGCTGGCGCAACCCGACCGTGGCGCAGCGTGAATGGGACCTCGACACCTACGTGACGGCGCTGATCGAAGCCATCCATGCGATCCGCGATATCACCGGTAGCGACGATGTGAACCTGCATGGCGCCTGCGCCGGCGCGATGACGATGGCGGCGCTGATGGGCTATTGCGCCAGCCGTGGCGAGAAACTGGTGAATGCCGCCACGCTGATGGTGTCCGTCTTCGGCCTGGACGAGCAGTCACAGCTCGGCCTGTTCGCCACGCCGGAAGCTGTCACGATGGCACGGCAAAGCAGCCGGGCCAGCGGCGTGCTCGACGGCGAGGAACTGGGGCGGGTGTTCGCATGGATGCGGCCCAACGATCTGGTGTGGAACTACTGGGTGAACAACTACCTGCTGGGCAAGGCTCCGCCGGCGTTCGACGTCCTGTACTGGAACAACGACACCACGCGACTGCCGGCGGGGTTTCACTGCCAGTTGCTCGACATCCTCTCTGACAACCTGCTCGCGACGCCAGGGGCGCTGAATGTGCTGGGCGCCCCCATCGACCTGTCCGAGGTCGAGTGCGACAAATTCGTGGTGGCCGGTGTAACCGACCATATCACCCCGTGGCAGGGCGTGTTCCGGTCGGCGCGCGCCTTCGGCGGACAGACCGAATTCGTTCTCAGTTCGAGCGGCCACATTCAAAGCCTGATCAACCCGCCCGGCAACCCGAAGGCGAAGTTCTTCGCGAACAGCGACAGTACGACCGATCCCGAGGCCTGGCTGGCCGGCGCCGAATCCACGCCCGATTCGTGGTGGAGCCACTGGAGCCAGTGGCTGAAGCAGCGGTCCGGGCCGAAGTGCAAGGCACCCGCGGCGCCGGGTAACGCACGCCATGCGCCGTGCGGCGCAGCGCCCGGACGCTATGTGATGGAAGCCTGACGCGCGGCACGCCGCAGTCCATGAGTTTTTTAACGCAACCTGAATGGAGACCATGACAATGGAATCGACCAACACCGCGAACACGTTCGCCCCGCACAAGAAGCTGCTCGAATTCGTCAAGCAGAACCGCCTCAACCCGGTGGCGATCCTGGAGTCCCGTCGCAAGGACATCGAGGCGCTGGCCAGCGTCAATCTCACGGTGCTGTCGGGCCTGCAGTCGCTGGTCCGCCTGCAGGCGGAGTACCTGTGCGGGACCGCGGCCGATCTGCAGTCGCTCGGCACGACGAAGCAGGCCGATGGCGCCGAGGCCTCCGCGGTCCGCGTGACCGAGCTGCTGCCGCGCACCGTGAACAAGGCGGTGAGCGGCCTGCGGCAGCGATGCCGGGCCGCCGCTGCTTATTTTCAACGGCATCGGCGCCAACCTCGAACTCGTCGAGCCGTTCGTGGACGCGCTCGACGGTACCGAAGTGATCATCTTCGACGTGCCCGGCGCGGGCGGTTCCCCCGCGCCCTTGCTTCCCTATCGCCTTTCCAGCCTGTGCGTGATCGCCGACAAGCTCCTCAGCCATCTCGGCTACGAAGGACAGGTCGATACGCTCGGTGTCTCCTGGGGCGGGGCGCTTGCGCAGGAGTTCGCGCATCTCTATCCGCAGCGTTGCCGGCGCCTTGTGCTGGCGGCGACCTCGCCGGGCGTGATCATGGTGCCGGGAAGCGTGTCGGTCCTCTCGAAGATGATCGGGGTACGCCGCTACTCTGATCCGGACTACCTGCGCCGCGTGGGCGCCGATATCTATGGCGGCGCCTTCCGCGACGACCCCGGCTTGCTGGAAGAGCACGGCCGCCATATGCAACCGCCGCGCGGCCGCGGCTATGTCTACCAGTTGCTGGCGGCCTGGGGATGGAGCAGCCTGTTGTGGCTCGGTGCCCTGGAACAGCCCACGCTGGTCATGCACGGCTCCGACGACCCGATCGTGCCCCTGGTCAATGCCAGGATCCTTGCTTCGCGCATTCGCCAGGCCGGACTCCATGTATTCGAGGACGGCCACCTCTTCCTCCTGACACGCGTCGGTGAAGCGGCACAGGTGGTGCTGCGCTTCCTGCGTCAGCCTCAAGCCTGACGCCGCGGGTGCCCGGCTTCCCGGGCGCCCCTTTGAAGGGGCCGCTGCCTGCGCTGCCCCTTGTCCGCCGCACGAAAGAAGCGCCTTCGGGCCGCGCGTGCCGTGCCGCCCCTCCCGATCCTGCAATGCCATGACAAAGCCCGCGATCCCGCAATCCCGCGCGATGCCCGAAAAAAACGGCCGCACAGGGTGATCCCCTGGCGGCCGTAACGAGCACCATTCGTGCGGGCTGGCGTGGCGATGGCGGGCCGGATGCCGGCCCGCCATTTTCCGCCATCGCCCGCCATTTCCAGTCATTTCCCGCCGGATGCGGTCCGGTCAGAACTTGTGGCGCAGGCCTACGGCCGCGCCGATCATCGTGCTCTGCCCGTTGGCCAGCGCATAGCTGTTGCCCAGTGAAAGGCTGTTGGCGTAGGTGGTAGCCAGCGATTCGAGCATCAGGCCGGCGTTCTTGGCGAACGCGGTGGTCACGTAGACGTCGGTACGCTTGGACAGCGAATAGTTCGCGACGAAGGCGATCTGCCAGGGGTTGGCTGTCTGCGTACTGCCGAACAGGCTCTTGACGTCGTCGTAGTTGTACTCGAGCGTGAGCCCCACGGCAGGCGTGACCTGGTAGTTCGCCCCGATCCAGTAATAGTCGTCGCGCTGGATCACGGAGCCTGCCGCATTCTTGTTCTGGCCCCAGCGATACCCGCCCATGAACCTGGCCGTGCCGTAGGTGTAGCTTGCGCCGACCACGGCCTTCTTCAGCGTGCCGCTGCCGGTGCCGATGGTCGGATTCCACTGGTCGTAGCCGAGGGTGACGCCAAACGGGCCGGCCTCGTACGCCGCGGCGGCACCGTAGGCGGTGTCGCGCCGGAACTGGCCCGGCACTTCGCCGTTGCCGCCGATGGGCGTCGCCACGCCGACTGTCGCGGGCAGGGCCACGCCCGTGCCGAACGACCAGTGGGCCAGCGCCTTCACCGGACCGAACTGGCCGGTGTACTTGACGGTGTTGTCCTCGCGGAAATTGGCGCCCGACTGCAGAACGACCGGCTCGTACTGCGTGGCATAAGCGGTCGGCGAGTAGTTGGCGAGCGCCTCGAAGATCGAGGTGTACTGGCGGCCAAGCGTGAACTGGCCAAAACTGCTTTGCACGCCCACGAAGGCCTGGCGGCCGAACAGGCGGCCGCTCTGCAGCGCATTGCCGGTATCCAGGCTGAAGCCGCTTTCCAGGACGAACACTGCCTTGAGGCCACCGCCAAGGTCTTCGACGCCGCGCAGGCCCCAGCGCGAGCCGGACAGTCCGCCCGAATCCATGCGGTAGACGTCATTGGACGGGCCGCGATTGAACTGGTTGGCCGCCGTGGGTACCGCGCCGACGTGGTTGACGTATTCGATGTTGGCGTCGACGACGCCATAGAGTGTGACGCTGGACTGCGCATATGCGCCCCCTGAGCACACCAGCAGCGATGCGATGGCAATGTTCTTCAATTTCATTTGGTCTCCTCTTCTTTCTTTCACCGGGTTACGGCGTCCGATTTTTCCGTTGACAGACGGATTTGCTTTGGGTGCTACTTTCTCTTGCGGCCACGTTCGAACGCGAGCGCCGGAGCGTGACCTATCTTCCACTCTAGCTGGCAGGCGTCAACGCCGCCAGCAATTCCGTGGCGCGTGGCCACGGCCCGTATCCGGCGGCGGGATTGAGGTGACCCACGTGGCCAAGGTCAACCAGCCGGCTGCCCCACGCGCGGGCCATCCCGGCGACCCGTTCGAACTTCGCCAGCGGATCATTGCGGCTCGCCCCGACGATGCTGGGGAAGGGCAGGAGCTGCGCTGGCGTAGGCAGCCAGCCGTTCTGTGCCAGGGCCGCCGGATCCGGGTACCCCGGTGGCAGCGGGTGATCGAAGTCCGGTGGCGCCGCCAGCAGCGCAGCCTGGATCGGACGCTGGTGCTGCGCGGCCCAGTGCACGGTGATGATCACGCCTGCGCTGTGGGCCACCAGGACCACCGGCCCGTCGATCTCGGCAATCGCTGCGTCCAGCTCCGCGACGCGCGCCGCGCAGCTCAGCTTGTCGTGTTCCAGCGGGGGCACCGAGCGGGCATTCGGCAGTTGCGCCTGGAGCAGCGTCTGCCAGTGTTCCGGCACATGGTCGCGCAGACCAGGCACCATCAGGATTGTGGTGTTGGGGTCAATCATTATGAAAGGGTGGGGGGTGGAGAGGTCAGGGCCGCGCCTGCGCGGCGCGCTGGCTTTGAATGCGACGCAGGTCGTTGGCGTAGTACTTGCGCCCGATCGCGAATGCCAAGGTGGCGCACAGCCCGGCCAGCGGAATGATCTGCAGGGCGCCGAGCAGACCGATCCTGTCGGCGATGACGCCCGTCACAAAAGGCCCGGGTGCCAGGCCCAGCAGGTTGTTGGCCAGCGTGAGCGTGGCGAAGGCTGTCGCGTGAATGCTTGGATGCGTCAGGTTGGCCACCACGGCGCTTGCCGGTCCGGCCGTACCGCCGACCAGCAACATGCCGGCACAGATCAGGACCATTTGCGCCGCGCCGGGGGGCGTGTGGAAGGCGGCCAGGAGCAGTGCGCAGCTGGTGGTGCTGTAGGCAATGGCCATCAGCCACTTGCGGGTGGGGGCGTTGCGGGCAACCCAGTCGGTCAGCGCGCCGCAGACAATCATGCCGGCGCCGGCGGCCAGCACGAAGGCGGCGGCCGTCAGGCTTGCGCGGTCCGTGGCCATGCCGTAGTAGCGCGACAGGTAGCTTGGCATCCACGCAAGCAGCGCACCTGTGACGAGCAACTGCATGGCGCTGCCGACATAGGCACAAAGAATCGAAGGCGCCGAAAACAGGGCGGAAACCAGGGGCCGCAATGCCAGGCGCTTGGGTGCCGCCTCGTCGCCCTTGTCCTCGCCGATCAGTTCGCGCTGCGCCTTCAGGCGCGGCTCGGTCACCACGACGCGAAACAGTGCGACCAGCACCAGGCCGAAGATGGCCATGCTGGCAAACGCCCAGCGCCACCCGAGGTGGGCGGAGAGGGCGCCGCCCAGTGCCATCCCCAAAACCGACCCGAACGGGCCGCCCGCGATGAACGCGGCGCTCAGGCTGGATCGCAGGCGACGGGGGAACACCGACAGCACCATGGCAATGCCCACGCTGCCGTAGGCGGCTTCGCCGATGCCCACGCACATGCGGGCGATGAACATCTCGCCGAAGTTTGTCGCCACCGCGCAGCCGAGCGTGGCGAGGCTCCACAGGGCCGCCATCAGCGTGAGGCTCTTGACGCGGCCCCAGCGGTCGGCCAGGACCGACAGCGGCAAGGTCAGCACGCCCACCATCAGCGCAACAACGCCGCCGAGTGCCCCCAGCTCTGTGTCGGTCAGTGCCCATTCGTTCTTCAGCAGCGGAAATACTGCATTGAGCACCTGGCGGGACATGTAGTCTGACAGCAGCAGGCCAAAGCCCAGTGCGAAGACCACCCACGAGTAGGGATGCGTCCCGGCTGGCCTGACCGGATTTACTGCCATGATGGAATGTGTGGAACGTTGTCCAAGCATAAATGCCTCTGATGGAAGACTTTGACTGCACTCCCGGCGGTCTGGGCCGGTGAGTCGACGCTTCCTTCCACGGCACCTGCCAGCGTCCGGTCGCAACTGATGACAAGTATCTAGGATCAGTTGCACACGGTTTGATGATCCGGGACATCAATTTTGCATCCTGGGACAGTCAGGGAAAACCTGAGGCGCTTGGCTCGGGCCTTACGCAAGCGGATGGACTGTGCGTTCTCGCTACCGCATTCGGCGACCCGTCTCATGTGCCTGCCGCTGCCTCGCGGCGCAAACCGGGGATGCCTGCTACGAAGTTGACGGGCGGGTTGCCGGCGTACCGGGCTGCGCCGCCGTCGGGAGTTGCCTCCGGGTGTTCGCTGGTCGTTGCATGACCGCACGACCGGGCTGCCGGTTCTTTGCGGGGCACCGCGGGCGACATGGCCGAATGGATGATGTGCCGGATGCAACCCGTCGGCTCGTGCGACACCCGTGCCAGCTCACCATGTCCGCGCCGCGGCCGTTCCCGGCAGCCCGGYCGACATGGCCGGCACCGGGGGGGCCGCGGCGCTATCAACGTCATCCGGCCGGTCTGTCTACTTCTTCTTGCCCTTCTCCGCCTTCCCGCCGGACTTCCTGTAGCGCTCCAGGTACTCGTCGCGCAGCTTGCGAACGCAACGACCGATCTTCACATAGTCTTCCTGGTTCAGGTTGGCCAGCGAAACCCGTCCCGATGGGTGGCGCGTACCGAATCCCTTTCCGGGCAGCAGCACCACGCCGGCTTCCTCGGCTAGCCGGAACAACAATTCGTGCGGCTCGACGGTATCAAGCAGCCATTTGACGAAATCCTCGCCGACTTCCCTGCTTTGCTGCTCGACATCGAGCAGCGTGTAATAGTCGACGACGTTCGAATCCACCGGCTCGGGGGCGACGCCCATTCCGCGATACAAGGCGGCCTTGCGGCTGCGGATCAGCCGCTTCATGGCGTCCTTGTAGTTGTCCGACGAATCCATCAGGGAGAACAGGGAGAACAGCACCATCTGCACTTGTTGCGGAGTGGAGAGGCCCGCCGTGTGATTGAGCGCCACGGTGCGGCTGTCGGCCACGATACGATCGATAAACAGCAACTTGTCGGGTTCCGTGGTGATGGAGGCATAGCGGTGGTTCAGCTCCTGGCGTTCCGCCTTCGGCAATTCCGCTATCTTCTCGTCGAACAGATTCGACTTGTGGGTGGCGATGACGCCCAGTCGCCAGCCGGTCGCGCCAAAGTATTTCGAGAAGGAGTACACCAGGATGGTGTTCTTTGGGCACATGGCAAACAGCGACACGAAGTTGTCGGCAAAGGTGCCATACACGTCGTCGGTCAGGATGATCAGATCCGGCCGCTCCTTGACGATGGAAGCGAGATACTCAAGACCCTCGTCGCTCATTCGGACGGAAGGCGGATTGCTCGGGTTCACCAGGAAAAAAGCCTTTACGTCCGGATCGCGCAGCTTGTCCAGTTCCTTCTTGGGGTATTGCCAGCCAGCCGCCGGATCGGCGTCGATCGTGAGCTCGGTCAGGTCATATTCCTTCAGCTCCGGAATTTCGATATATGGCGTGAATATGGGCATGCCCAATGCAATCTTGTCACCCGCCTTAAGTAGCCGGTTGGCCCGCATCGAATTGAACAGATATGTCATGGCGGCAGTACCGCCCTCGACCGCGTACAAGTCGAAATCGCCCAGGAAGGGATGCGCGCCGATCATTTCCTTGCGCAGGTATTGCTTGACGATTTTTTCGCTGATCCTGAGCATCCGGTCCGGCACCGGATAGTTGCAGGCCAGGATGCCTTCGCACATTTCATAGAGGAAGTCGCCCCCATCCAGGCCGAGCTGGTCTCGCACGAACGAGACGGCGCCGGTCAGGAACTTCACTCCCGGCGTGTCGCGGTGATATCGCGCGAAGAGATCGAAGCGCTCCTCGATACCAGCCCTGCGCGGAAAACCCCCGACACCTTCCGAAAGGTAAGAGAAGGACCGTTCGGATTCGGTCATGGCAAACAGGCCAAGCTGCCAGAAGCCATGGCGCGGAACGGTTGCAAGGAAATTGGGGTTGCCGCGTCCGGCGTTGAGCATCAACCGGTTCGAGACGCTTCCAGCCAGCTTGATCAATTCGTCCTTGAGTTCAAAAGGCGAGAGATTCGCTAACTTCGACGGATCTGGCTTGCTCATGGCGCATTCCTCCAAAAATGGTACGTGGCAAAAAAGACTTGCGAATCGATGCAAACGCGGGATCAGCGGCCCATCCGGCGGTCGTAGCTGCGCGAGACGCGGTCGAGTAGTCCGGGATCGCGCGCATCGCTGGCGTTGAACTGCACCCGCACGCTGCCGTCGGGCTGTTGCCGCACGCTGGCGCTCACACTGGTGCCATCGCGCAGGCCCGCGACCGTCCCGCTTGCCTGGTCCTGCACGTTGATCGCCACACCCTGTTCACGCAAGGCGTCCGCCGCCGCGAAGAACGAGCGGTCGTAGTTCGCGGGCGCGGTGGTGGCCGGATAGCCATAGTAGGTACAACCCGAGACGGACAGGATGGCGCCGATCGTCAGGGTCGCGAGCAGGTTCTTCATGGTGCGCTCACGCGAGAATCATGATCATCACCATGCCCCATATCGTCAGGAACGTATTGCCTACGGCGTAGGTGACGGTGTAGCCAAGACCCGGAACCTGGCTCTGTGCCGCTTCGCAGATCATGCCCAGTGCAGCCGTGGTGGTCCGCGCGCCAGCGCACGCGCCGAGCAGGATGGCGGGATGAAAGCGGAACACGAACTTGGCGAGCAGCATGCCAATGATCAGCGGCACCGCCGTTGCAAAGATGCCCCAAAGGAAAAGACTGATCCCAAGCTTTTGCAGGCCGGCGACAAAGCCGGGGCCGGCGGAGATTCCCACCACGGCGATGAAGACATTGAGCCCGACGGAGTTCATGAACCAGACGGTCGGCTCCGGGATGCGGCCAAAGGTCGGATGTATGGCTCTGTACCACCCGAAGATAATGCCGGCGATCAGCGCGCCACCCGCCGTGGATAGGGTGATCGGAACCCCCGCTATCTTCAGGACGACCGCGCCGATCAGCGCGCCAACCGTGATCGCGAGTGACATGAATGCCACGTCCGTGACCGACGTGGGCCGATCGATATAGCCAAGTTGCTTCGCGGTCGCGTTGATATCCTGTGTGCGACCGACCACCGTGATCACGTCGCCCCGATAGAGCTTCGTCTTGGGCAGCACCGGGATCACGGTTTCGGTCGGCCCGCGCTTGATCTTCTTGAGGAACACGCCGCGCGCGCCCGGCCAGCGGGCCAGGTCCTGCAAAGGACGACCATCGACTTCCTTGTTGGTGACGTAGATATCGACGCCCTCGGTGCGGACATCGAGCAGTTCCGCGTCTTCGACCTCCCGTCCGCTTGGGCCGAGGCGCTCGATCAGCTGATTGCGCTTTCCGCCGATCGCGACAACGTCGCCGGCCTCGAGCCTGGTACTGAGGTCCACCTCCATGATCTTGCCGCCGCGGCGAATGCGTTCGACAAAGGCTCGCACGCCCTCCTGGGTTCCCGCCTCGAGCTCGCCCACCGACCTGCCGATATAAGGGCTGTTTGGCGCCAGGGCATAGGCGCGCAATTCGAATTCATGCCATTCCGTGCCGGCTTCACCCGGCGCTCCGGCGCCCAGTTCTCTTTCGTAGTCCTTGCACGCGGCTACCAGATCAATGCCCAGAAGCTTCGGGCCGATCTGCGCCAGGATGATCGCCGAGCCGACAGTGCCGAAGATATAGGTAACGGCGTATGCGATCGGCATGCTGTCGAGTAGTTGTTTTGCCTCGTCGGGTGGCAAGCCAAGGCGATTGATCGCGTCGGTGGCGAGGCCCATCGATGCGGAGATCGTTTGCGATCCGGCAAAAAGCCCCGCGGCGGAGCCCAGGTCGTATCCGGCCATCAGCGCCGCGCCGACGGCGGAGGCCAGGCACAACAGACACATGACCAAGGCGAAGATGGCTTGTGGCACCCCATCCTTGGCGATGCCGCGTACGAACTGCGGACCTACGCCATAGCCGACGGCGAACAGAAACATCAGGAAGAAGACGGACTTCACGTTGGGGGAAATCTTCACGCCGAGGATGCCAATGACAATCGACACAAGCAGCGTCGAGGTGACGGCGCCCAGGCTGAAGCCCTTGAAGCTTTTCCCGCCAATCCAGTATCCGATCCCCAGCGCAAGGAAAATGGCGATTTCCGGATAGGCTCTGAGCGTTGTCACGAACCAGGACATGGCGTTTCTCCCGCTTTTTTTTCGATAGGTTAAGTCACACGTTTCCGCTTCAGTCCATCCAGTGCTTCCTGCGGATCACGGATAGGATGCAAGCGCGCGTCGGGTCAGCGTGCCTTGTTCAGGGCGTCCAGGGCTTCCGGCTTAAGCAGCTCGAGGCCGCGCGCCGCGTTGAATCCGTGGATCTCCTTCACATCCAGCTTGCGCATGAAGGCAATGGTTTCCGGCGTAATCACCTGCCCGGGGACCATGATGGGGAAGCCGGGAGGGTAGGGGATCACGAACTTGGCGGACACCAGCTCGGGGCCATTCTTCAGTCGCTCGTCGATGCGGGGGTCGTTCAGGCGGATGCACTCGCAAGCCTGCGGGTCATAGGCCAGGTAGTAGGCGGCACGCATGTCACCTTCCGACGTTGCGCTCTCGCTGTTCTCGCGCAGCGCGTTGTGGAAGCGGCTGAAGTTCGGCAGTTCCGGCACGTCCTCCACCAATCCCTTCACGCGAGCCTGGAAACTGGCGCGCGCGGCTTCGTCGCCCTCGTCCAGTTCGCGATCCAGCGCGCGGGAAATATCGGCAAGCGCCTTGATCAGGTGCGCCATGTCGCTGCGGGTATTGTTGATATTGATCTGCACCAGCACGCTGTTGCGCGAGGTCTTGTTGATCTGGATGTCGTAGCTTTCGGCCAGGAGCCCCTTGAAACGGGTGCCGTCGTACCCCGCGTTGCCGCAAAGCAGCGTGATACGGGTCGGATCGAGGAAGAACTCGTCGGTGCGCAAGGCTTGTGTGGCATCCGCGATGGTGCTGCCTGGCATGCCGTAATCGGCAAATCCGGTGACGCGATACTCCGCCGGAATCATTTCCGCCGGCGTGGCGGCGTGGAAGTACTTCGAGATCAACGGATGATTGTTGATCTCCTTGCGGATCTCGATGGCCAGTTGTATGGCGCGCTGCACCAGCTCGTAGCCTTCTAGTTCCATCTGCCGTCTGGCCAGGTCGATGGACGCAATGATCTGCAGGTTCGGGGAGGTCGAGGTGTGCGTGAAGAACGCTTCCTTGAACTGCGGCTCGACTGTGTGGAATTGCTGGTCGGCCACGACAATGATCGAACCCTGGCGCAGGGCCGACATCGACTTGTGGATTGACTCCGTCTGGTAGACCCGTATCCTGACCTGGTCCGGGTCAGGCAGCAATGGGATGTCGAGCAGCCGCGGATCGGTGTCGCCGATGCCATCGATCGATTGTCTGAACGCCTCGTACTTGTCGCGATAGGCCGCGTCATGCATCAGTTCGCGCAACCTGGCGGCGCCGCCCATCGCGGTGCGCATGCGCAGCAATGGCGAGAAGCGCGCAAAGCCGAACCATGCCTCGTCCCACAGGAAGACCAGGTCGGGCTTGATGGCAAGGCATTCCAGCATGGTC
The DNA here is from genome assembly GCF_052115045.1 of Cupriavidus sp. 2TAF22. Taxonomy (NCBI): domain Bacteria; kingdom Pseudomonadati; phylum Pseudomonadota; class Betaproteobacteria; order Burkholderiales; family Burkholderiaceae; genus Cupriavidus; species Cupriavidus sp. 2TAF22. The sequence goes on along the minus strand of NZ_JBFRFX010000009.1, from coordinate 25,046 downwards.
CGTTCCACGTTGGCGATATGGCCGTCGAACGTGCAGTTGGTAAGCACCAGCATCTTGGCCCGGTGGAGCTTGCCTTCGGCCTTGAGCGCCAGCAGGGCCTGCTTGATGGGGCGGATCGCAAGGCTGCCGTACATCGAGTATTGCGTGAGCGGGTATGCATCGATGTAGAGCGGCTGCGCGCCAGCCAGCACAATGCCGTAGTGGTGCGACTTGTGGCAGTCGCGGTCGATCAGGACGATGTCGCCCGGGGTGAGCAGCGCCTGGTGAACGATCTTGTTGGCGGTCGAGGTGCCATTCGTGACAAAGAAGGAGCGGTCGCCGCCGAAGGCGCGCGCGGCCTTGTCCTGGGCCAGCTTGATATTGCCGGTCGGCTCCAGCAGGCTGTCCAGCCCGCCGGTGGTGGCGCATGATTCCGCGAGAAAGAGGTTGGCGCCATAGAATTCACCCATGTCGCGGATCCAGTTCGACTTGAAAATCGACTTTCCGCGCGCGATCGGCAAGGCGTGAAAGGTTCCAACCGGACGCGCCGCGTAGTCCTTCAGGTTGTCGAAGTACGGCGTTTCGTAGCGATCCTTGATGCCATCGAGAATGGCCAGATGGATTTCCATCGTTTCTTCCGCGCCGTAGAAGATCCGGCGCAGTGGCGCGGCCTCCTCGGAGCCGGCGAGGTGACCGACGTCGCGGTCGGTGGACAGGAACATGTCGAGCTCAGGGCGCAGGCCGCGGAGCAGGCGCGCAAGCGCCGTACCCGAGTCCTCCATGGCCGCTCCGGTCCCCGTCGGGGTATTGCGCACGATGATGTCTCGCAACACCGGCGACGTGTATTGCGAGGTAAAGCCAAAGCCATCGACGATCACCACCGACTGCAGGTTGCAATTGAAGATTGCCGCAAGCAGCGCATCTTCGAAACTGCCAACCACGACCGTTTCATAAATGAAATGATCGTCATTGCGCCGCAGCCTGCGAAATGTCTCCCGCAAGTCGGGCCAGGTCGAGCGCTCGCCGGCGGCCACCAGCAACACCTCGAAATACGGCTTGCGGCTCTGTCCGTGGCCGATCGATGGTGGCAGGATATCCGGGAGGTGCGACTCGCCTTCGTCCTCGGCGATCCAGGCCTCTCTGTCATCCCGGTAGCTATTGGAAAGCAGGGCGCCGCTGATACGTTGCACAAGGCGTTCGAGGCCGACCCAATCGCCTTTGTCGAGGCGCTCTTTCACCTGTGCGGTCAGGTTCGGTCCAGGGTATGCGTTCAGTTCCTCGATGGGACGTATTTCTTCCAGCACCGCACTGGCTTGCTGGCGCAATTCGTCGGTGTCTTGCGCCCGCCGGGCGGCCAGGGTCCGGGCGATGCGGTTCAGGATGCGCCAGCGGTCGATACGCGCTTCCCAGGCCGAGAAGAACTGATTGAGCTCGAACCCGGGTGCCATTGCTTCAGTCGCAGCCATGTCGTGTCTCCGTCGCGAAAATGGACTTCCTCGAAGCAGGTGGCGGCATCCGGCAACACGTCATGGCTGCCGGGACGGGGTGTGGCCGCCACGGCAAACGCTGCCAGGATGAACGCCCGGGAACGCCGGTCCTGCCGTGCCGCTACTTGGCGGCGGCCGGCTCCACGGACACCGCCAGGGCCTCCGTATAGACCGCCTGGACCCGGTCTCCCTTCTTGATATTCTTGAGCCGTTCCGGATCGTCAACCATCAGGTCGACGGTGCGTCCCTTTGGCCCCTTCAGGGTGACGGTCTTGGCCGCGGTGTTCACCGCAACCACATCGGCCGTGGCCGTCACTTCCCGGCCAATCGTGCCACCGGGCTTTGCGCCCGGCGCGGAGCGGTCAGAAATCTCGCGCTCGTGCAGGGAGAGCGGACCGCTGCCCTTCTTCAGGCTCAGGCTCAAGGCCTCGCGGTATTCGACGGACACGACATCGCCAACCTTCAGCTGGTCAAAGTTCCTGGCTTCCTCGCCTACCACCAGGTCCACGACCTTGCCGTCGCTCCTCTTTAGTGAAACCGTTCGCGTCGGCGCGTCGATCTTGGTGATCTTGGCGGTCGTCTTGGCCGTAGCCGTGGCACTCGTCTGCCCGGGGGCCTGCGTGACATCCATTTTCGTTTCGGGCTGTGCCCGGACCGATGCGGTAGCTGCCATCAGCATGGCCATGGCCAATAGTGTCTTTCCTTTCATGCTGTTCTCCCTTCCGTGTTTTTGCGAATCGCCCCACGATCCCGGCGGGCGGTGTGCTAATTGAAGCGCTCCTGCAGCACCGGCGCGCCGGCCTTGCTGCCTTTCCAGAAACCGGTCTTGTCGGATGCAGGAAACCCGTAGCTGGCCAGGAAGGCGCCTGTTTCCTTATCGTCGGCATCGGCGCCGATACTTGCAGGCATCGGGATGGATATCACGGGGTCACCTCTTTCCAGCCCGGGCCCGGGTCATAGGACCTTGTCGCCAGCGCCTTGTCCTGGCCGTTCGGGCCAAGGTCGCTTTCGAAGACCCGCCCGTCATGGCTGACCATGAAGCTCTTGATCCCTGTATCCCCGTAGCGAACCGGCCACGCGATCACCGCGAATCCGCCGAAGAGCTTGCCATTGACGACATAGTCATACTTGCCGCCCGGGGCATGGCTGCCCTGCGAGGTAAGCAGCTTGTAGTGATAGCCGTAGTAGCCGCCCTGGGCCTTGCTGCGCATGCCTGCCTCGAGGAACGCAGGTCCCAGCGGGCTTTGCGGTTCACCGGGCTTGGTTGGCCAATACAGGCCATCGCGCTTGCCGGGCGTGCTGACGAGCTTCATGGCATACACCGATATGCCCTGTGCCTGCTGGCTCATCTGCGCGTACTCGTTCTGCGCATCGCAAACGGCGAGCAAGGTCTGCATCACCGCCAGCTCGTTACGGCCGATGCGGCGCACACGCATTTCCTCGGCGCCGGCGCGGATATCGAAATGCCATCCCTTGGCGTTCTTCACCAGTGGTATGGGCAAGGTCCAGCCATCGTTGCCGGCCGTAATCCGGGCGCGGTCTTTCCCTTCCGGGCGAATGGCATGCGACTGGCTCCAGGCCTCAAGGAAGCGGTAGCGAATGTCTGCGCCGACCGGCGGGATCAGGTCGTGATAGTTGGCGCCAAACAGGGACTTCATCGCATCATCGTCGCTGGTGGCCACTGCGTCGCCAAGGGCGTTCATCGCAGCCTCGGGAGAGCTGAAATCCTTCTGCGCATGGGCCGGGGCCATACCCCAGGCAAGCAGCGCCAGCACCATGGCGATGGCACTGCCCCAGGCGCAAGACCGGGAGCGGGGAAGTCGTTGTGTCGAGTCCATGATCGCTTCCCCCAGGTTAGCGCCTACCGCCGCCACGGCCACCACCTCCGAATCCGCCACCACCACGGCCACCACCACCACCACCACCACCACCACTGAATCCACCGCCGCCACCGCCACCGCCACTGAATCCGCCACCGCCACCTCTGGCCGCGCCGCCTTGGTGTTGTCCGGCAGCCTGCGTGCTGGAGCGGCCCCGGTCGAAGTCACGCTGGGCCGAGGCGCCACCCCCGCCTACGCCCTGGAAGGCGTTATCGCGACCGCCGCCCGCGCCGCCTCCGATTCCGCCACCGCCCCCGGCACGATCCGACACGCCGGCACGATTGCCGGCACCACCGCGATCGCCGGCACCGCCACGGTCGCCGGCACCACCGCGGTCGCCGACACCGCCACGATCGCCGGCACCACCGCGGTCGCCGGCACCGCCACGGTCACCGGCACCACCGCGGTCGCCGACACCACCACGGTCACCGGCACCACCGCGGTCGCCACGCCCCTGGCGGTCGGCCACGGACGCCCGGTCAGACGCGCCCCGACCGCCATCCCGGCCACGATAATCGTCGCGCCTGTCGGCACCGGCCCCGCTCCTGCCGCCGAACTTCTCGCGCGAAGCGTTATCCCGGTATGCCACGCCTTTCCGATGCGCGGCGTCGTGCTGCCATTTTCCGCCGCCCTGCACCTTGGTGCGGTCGAAGTTGCGGTCGATATTGGCGGCCTTGTTGACGTTGATGTTCACGTCGCCGCCACCCCAGTTGCAGTTGCCGAAGATGGCCCCGGCGGCGGCCAGGCCGACGCCCCATGCAAAGCCGGTGGCCAGTGCGGCACCCGGATAGTAGGCAGGATAGGGTGGCCAGTAGTACGGCGGATAGGCGGGGGCGCTCCAGGCGCCGTAGACAACGGTCGGATTGTAGGAAGGCACGTAAATGACCTGCGGGTCCGCCGGCTCGATCCGCACGACCGTCTGGCTGGCGGGCTGTCCCTGCGCCGGCGCCGCCGCAGCCGGCGCCGCGGCCGGCTCCACGATCACCTTCTGCTGCTCGTTCGACTTGAGGTTGCCCGATTGCTGCGCCCGCGCCCGCAGACGCTGCACCGCCGCCAGCACGTCTTTCTCCTGGGCGAGGAAAGCGTCGCCCAGCTTTTGCGTCCAGTCGAGCTTGTCGTTCATCGGCTCGAGAGCCTGCGGAAAGGCAACCAGCGACTTCACGCTGACATCCCATGACTGGTTCTCTACCGCCTTGAGCGCGGCGTCGCCTTTTACTTTCGGGTTGGCCTTGACCCAGCGTGCGGCCTGCACGATCTCGAGCGGATACGTCGATGCCATCAGGACCTGGGACAGCACGGAATCGGGGTAGAGCGCGATGGGCGCGACCAGTGCCTCGAGTTCTTCCGGCTTGAAGGCGGCCGGCTGGTCCGATGCGGCTTGCGCATGAGCGTTGAAGGAAATCATCGTCAGAGCGGCGAACAGCCATGCGCCGGCATGACGGAACAAACACCTCAGCCAAAGGTTCATCCCCAATCCTCCCAGGGCCCGGTTTAGCCGGACACCCTATCGGACTTCGTGCCCCAGCTCCGCGCTCGCTCAGGGACACGGCAATGTCCGGCAAGCGCACCGGCGAACGTTCCCGCCCGGATCTGGAGAGCCGTATTCTTGGGTCCGGTGGCTATGTAGCCTGGGCTGCTCCGGAACCAGGGCGAGACAAGCTCCGGCTTCCCTCGAAGCCCGCGCCACAAGTCAGAGGGAAACCGGACGGACATTTGTGTTCTGTAGGTCCTTTGTGCCCACTCTAGGCGCAACCGTCACGCACGCCACCATGAAATTTTTCAGAAGTCGAAATAAGAAGAATCCATCCAGAATGATTGTGCTCGATCAAGCCCATGACGGCGTCTTGTCGCGGTAGCGCAGCAAGAGACAGGGCCCGCCCGCACAGCTTGTCGTCACCGGGCCGGCAAGCTGGCTTCGGCCTTGGCTGGGGCGGATTCAACGGGCAAGGCCGGAACCTGAAGACTCGCCGGGCCCCTCGACGGATATTCAGCGATGCATCAAGGCCCCCGGCAGCCGATAATGGGCCATGAACCACTGCGGGCGGAGCCGCGGTATCCGAGGTATTCGAGGGCACAGGGGGAGTCATGAAGACGAGGCTGGCGCTTTGTTTCGTGGTGATAGCCGTTCTCTTGTCAGCGGGGGCGGCCGCCGCCGACTTCGGTAGCAAGGCCGGTCCCGAGCCCGCCAATATCGATCAGATTGCCGACCTCCTTCGCGAGGATCCCTATGACCTGGAATTGCTGATCAGTTTCGGCACCTCCAAGGGCGGATCGGCCGGCCATTTCGCGCTGGCGATCCGGGACGACGCGCGTGGCGACGATCTGGTCTACTCGGCCAACTTCTATGCCGACCGTACGCGCAAGCACGAAAGTGGCTACTACACCACGGACCTGATGGTTGCCATCCCGAAGAAGGAATACCTGTTCAAGACTGTCTCCTCGGTCGGGGAGACGGCCTCGTTTGGCCTCGACTTCGGCGAGATCTACAAACGCTCGGTTATCGGCGTGCGCGTGCACGGCGTACCGGCCAGCGACAAGGAGGCCCTGGCGGCTTACTTCGGACGCATCAATGACGACTATCACCAGCGGGCCAGGGATACCGAGTATCACAGCGGCGAGGTCAAGTACGACTACTTGCGCCTCAACTGCGCCAAGACCATCGGCGCCGCATTCAAGTTTGGCGCTGGCTACAAGGACCTGGAAGTGACCAGCGCCAGGTTTCTGTCCGGACGGCGGGTGGTGGCGGCCGCCAGGGCCAACGTCCCTACCGAGATGGCGATGAAGCTGATCAAGGAGTGGGGCAAGCGCCAGTACGGCATGGAGGTGGTGCTGTACAAGAAGTACGGCGGCTCGACCTATGTGGATCCGCACGAGGAGGAGAAGGTGGCCTTCAAAGACCTGCCCAATCGCTTCCCCTCGGTCTTGTCCCTGGACTTCCGCAGGGAGGAGGGCGCCTACCAGGACTTCGACAACCTCTTCGCCATGTATCTCCTCTACAATCTGGGCAAATACAGCGTGCGGGTGAGCGAACAGACGATGCTGCTCGAGATCGAAAAGGAGAAGCGCCCGATGGCTTATCCCGAGGCAGTCGAGCTTGCCACCCAGAGCGCCAGGTCGGACAGCGAGAATTTCCGTCGCCATATCCGGTTCCAGCCGCGCGGTACAAAGATCGGGGAGACTCCGGACAACACGCATCTCTACAATTTCACTGACGATGGCGGCGGGAAAACGCCCACGGATTGAAGTCGGGCGGACTTGCTGGCGCACCACATGGAGCGCCCGTTTCGCGTCGTCGAGCGCCAGCTCGGTCATCCCGAGCTGCGCCACCGTGGATCGGTGAAGAACACACGGCGCCGGCATCCCGGCCCAAGGAACTGAAGCGGGGCAACCTAGCGATCGGCGGCAACCCTTCCTATACTCCACCAGCCGGCCACATCGTGGCTTTTTATTTCAGGCGGCATCCCGCCTTTGACACAGGCCTTCCAGCAGAATCGGCGCTTCCATGGCGGCGTGGTTTTGTAGATGTGTCTTATGCACCCCAATGTCGTGGCCCCGCAGGCTCGCCAGGACGTATTCCTGTCACAAGGCAGCCATTTCTTTGCGACGAGTCAATGTGTCGGCGGGTGGAGCGAAGAAGATAGAGACACAAGCAGCAAGTGGTTGGCGTTTTCGCTTTGCCGCACGTCCGATGGCGCGAGCCGCTCATGCGAGCCCTGCAGCGTCGCAGGAACAGGCGCTCTGCCGGCGGCGGGTTTTAGCTTGGACGAACGAGATGCACTGCGCCGGTTGCCCGGAGAGTACTGGGACCCGGATGCCCGAAGGACTCGCTGTCGAGGTCAATACCATGGATGCCRGAAAGCAACTTGAGCATGCCCATGAGATCGGAATCAAGACCGGTCTGGTGCTCCAGAAACGCATCAAGAACGCGCAAGCGGCCTTGGGTCGTCGGGTAAGGTCCGCCTATGGCGATGGCGATGGCGATGGCAGTGGGGATGGCGCGGTGGCCGCCGCCAGGCTGATGGCCGGCGCCGATCCCTTGAGTTGTTACGCATACGGGGGGGATGCGGCGCAGCGCGCCATTCTCTTCTGGGACACGCTGCGCCAGCGCGGCAATCAGTTTGTCGAGAACGCGGTGCAGGGCCTGAAGCCGGTGCTGCACTTCGACTACGAATTCGTCCTCGACGGCCGCCAGTTCGCGCGGCCGGTGAACTATGCGCTGCTGCGCATCACGCCTCCCGAGGGCGTGCAGGTCGGCGAGGACCGCCGCCCCTACCTGATCATCGACCCCCGCGCCGGTCATGGTCCCGGCATCGGGGGCTTCAAGGACGATTCGCAGGTGGGCGTCGCATTGCGTGCGGGTCATCCGGTCTACTTCGTTATTTTCTTCCGCGATCCCGAACCGGGCCAGACCTTGCTCGACGTCTGCGAAGCGGAGCAGGTGTTCGTGAGGAAGGTCCGTGCGTTGCATCCGGACAGCCCCAAGCCGGCCATCATCGGCAATTGCCAGGGTGGCTGGGCGGCCATGATGCTGGCCGCGTCCGACCCGGACGACACCGGCCCCATCGTGATCAACGGTGCGCCGATGTCGTACTGGAGCGGAGCCTGGAGCGAGGACGAGGGAGATAACCCGATGCGCTATGCAGGGGGGCTGCTGGGCGGGACCTGGCTGTCCTCTTTCACCGCGGATCTCGGCAACGGCAAGTTCGATGGCGCCCATCTGGTGCAGAACTTCGAGAACCTGAATCCCGCCAACAGCCTGTGGGACAAATACTTCAACCTCTACAACAAGGCTGACACGGAACCGCCGCGCTTCCTGGAGTTCGAGCGCTGGTGGGGTGGCTACTACCTGATGAACCGCGAGGAGATCGAGTGGATCACCCGCAATCTGTTTGTCGGTAACAAGCTGTGGTCCGGCGATGTGAAGGGCGCGGGCGGCAAGGGTTTCGACCTGCGTGCCATCAAATCCCCCATCGTGCTGTTCGCCTCGATGGGGGACAACATCACCCCGCCGCAGCAGGCATTCAACTGGGTCGTGGATTTGTATGAGAGCACCGAGCAGATCAAGGCGCTAGGCCAGGTCATCGTCGGCATGGTTCACCAGAATATCGGTCACCTGGGCATCTTCGTTTCCGGGAAGGTTGCGCAAAAGGAGCACGCGCAGATCGTTTCGGTACTCAAGAGCATCGAGTTGCTGCCGCCCGGGCTGTATGGCATGGTCATTACCGAGCGCGCGCAAAAAGGAGAAAACGGCGAGGTCGAATATGACGTCGAGTTCCGCGAGCATCGCCTCGAAGACGTCGCTGCGCGTCTCAATCGCTTCCAGCGTGCCGACGAGAAGCCGTTCGAGGCGGTGGCTGCGCTGTCCGATTTCAACCAGCGCGCCTATGAACTGTTCGCGCAACCGTTCGTGCAGGCAATGTCCAGCGATATGTCCGCACGGCTATTGCGGGAGTTTCACCCGCTGCGCGTGCAGAACTGGGCGCTGTCGGATATGAATCCCTGGCTTGCCTGGCTGGGCCCCGCCGCCGACGCCGTCAGGGCAAACCGGCAGGCCATGGAGCCCGACCATCCGCTGCGCCAGCGCGAGCAGGCCGGGGCCGAGGTCGTCAGTGCGGCGCTCGATGGCTACAGGGCCATGCGCGACGCCATGACGGAGGCGTCCTTCTTCGGCATCTACGCCAATATGTTCTCGCTGTATTTTGGCGACAAGGGGTCTGCCCGGACCGCGCCGGCCGCGGCTGTCGATCCGGCGGCATTGCCGGAGGTCACGGCGGCCCTGGCCGCGGTGGCCAGCGGCGGCTATGTGGAGGCGCTCAGCCGGGTGGGTTTGCTGCTGATGCGCCACGGGGAGCCGCTGCCGCTCTCGCGCCTGGAGATGCGCAAGGAGATGGTCGCCGACTATGCGGAATACCTGCCCGAACTGGCGCCCCACGAATGGCGCAAGATTCGCGGCCAGCAGGAGATCACCGTGCGGTATGCACCGGAGCAGGCCCTGGAGACGCTGCCGGTCCTGCTCCAGGATCCCGCCGACCGCGAACGGCTGCTGGCGCTGCTCGACAAGCTGTCGGCAGACGCGCGCGTGCTTGGCAGCAAGCCCACGGCCGAGCAGGTGGCGATGCTCGCGCGCATCCGGACAACCCTGGCAGGCAAGCCAGAGCGCGCGCGCCGCGCGGCCACCCTTGCGCGTGCCTGAGGGCGCCGGGATACAGCTTGCCACGGCCGTTGACAGCAGGAGGATTGCGGGTGGACACCAAGCACGAGAAGTACCAGCGGCTGATCGATTTTTGCAGGTCCATCCCGCCAACGCCGACGGCGGTGGTGCATCCGTGTGACCGGAGCTCGCTGGAGGCCGCGGTAGAAGCCGCGGAGCTGGGGCTGATCGCCCCCGCACTGGTAGGCCCCCGCGCGCGCATCGAGGAAACGGCCAGGGCCAGCGGTATCGACATCAGCCTGTACCCGATCGTCGATGCGCCCTTCAGCCAGGCGGCCGCCGCCGCTGCCGTGCAACTGGTGCGCGAAGGCAAGGCCGAGGCCTTGATGAAGGGCAGCCTGCACACCGATGAACTGATGGCGGCCGTGGTCAGGGGCGACACCGGCTTGCGCACTGCCCGGCGTGTCAGTCACTGCTTTGTGATGGACGTGCCGGGGCACGAGGAAGCCCTGATCATCACCGACGCGGCTGTCAACATTGCGCCCACGCTCGCCGAGAAGGCCGACATCCTCCAGAACGCCATCGATCTGGCCCATGCGCTGCAATTCAAGGAAGTAAGGGTGGCGATCCTGTCGGCGATGGAGACCGTCAATCCGAAGGTCCCGTCCACCATCGAGGCTGCCGCGCTGTGCAAGATGGTAGACCGCCACCAGATCACCGGCGCGATCGTCGACGGCCCGCTGGCGCTCGACAACGCCATCGACATGGAGGCCGCGCGCATCAAGCAGATCGATTCGCCGGTCGCGGGTCGCGCCAATGTGTTGCTGGTGCCCGACCTGGAGGCCGGCAACATGCTTGCCAAGAGCCTGTCCTTTCTCGCTGGCGCCGATGCGGCCGGCGTCGTGCTCGGCGCGCGGGTGCCCATCATTCTCACCAGCAGGGCAGACTCCGTGTCGACCCGGCTGGCATCCTGCGCGGTTGCCGCGCTGGTGGCAAAGGCGCGCCGCGAGGCGGGAAAGACAATGGGGTGACGCTGTGGCCGACTTGATACTGGTACTCAACGCAGGCTCGTCGAGCATCAAGTTCAGTGCGTTCGGTGCGCACGGCGACGAGCCGGAACTGGTGCTGCGCGGCAGTCTCGACGGGATCTACACCTCGCCCGCCTTTCGCGCCACCAATGCGTCCGGCGCGGAGGTGGAGAGCAAGCACTGGGGCGACGGGAATGAACTGGGGCATGGCGGGGCCATCGCATTCCTCGCGGATTTCCTGCGCGGGCACGGCGAAGGCCATCATCTGGTCGCGGTGGGGCACCGCGTGGTGCACGGCGGGATGCAGTTCACGCAGGCAACCAGGGCCACTCCCGAGGTGGTCTCGGCGCTCGAGGCCCTGAGCCCGCTGGCGCCTTTGCACCAGCCGCACAACCTCAAGCCGATCCGCATTCTCGCGCAGCGGCGACCGGAACTGCTGCAAGTGGTTTGTTTCGACACCGCGTTTCACCGGGCGCAGCCGGAAGTGGCGCAGGCATTCGCGCTCCCTGCCTCGGTCACGCGGCACGGCGTGCGGCGCTACGGCTTTCACGGGCTGTCTTACGAATACATCGCCAGCGTCCTGCCGGCGGTCGACGCTGGCGCCGCGGCGGGCCGGACGGTGGTGGCCCATCTGGGCAACGGCAGCAGCATGTGCGCGCTGGTGGCTGGCCGGAGTGTCGCCAGCACGATGGGATTCACCGCGGTGGACGGGCTGCCCATGGGCACGCGCTGCGGCAATCTGGATCCCGGTGTCATCCTTTACCTGATGGATGAGCTCGGCATGGATGCGCGTGCCATCGAAGACCTGATCTACCGCCAGTCCGGGCTGCTCGGCGTTTCGGGCGTCTCCAGCGACATGCGCGCGCTGCTCGCCAGCGATGCGCCGCTCGCCCGCTTCGCCATCGAGCTCTATACGTACCGGATCGGGCGGGAGCTGGGCTCGCTTGCCGCCGCGGCGCAAGGCCTGGACGCGCTGGTGTTTACCGCGGGCGTCGGCGAGCATGCGGCGCTGATTCGCGAGCAGGTCTGCCGGCAGGCGGCCTGGCTTGGCGTTGCCCTGGATAACGCGGCGAACGCCGCGGGCGGGCCGAGGATCAGCACGGCCTCCGGCAAGGTGTCCGTGTGGGTCATCCCGACCAACGAGGAACTGATGATCGCAAGGCATACCAGGTCGCTGATCGACGTGATGCCGCACTGAATGCCGTTCCGCCCTCCGCCACCGGGCGCGAAACGATGGCCAGGTTTACCTGCCGAGCGAATCTCACCCGATTGAGGGAATCCGGGTCGCGCGCGACGGCTTGAGCTGATCCGTGCGCGCGCCGATGCGCGGATCCTCTGTTCCGACAAGAAGGAGCCGGCCATGGATGCAGTCAGGACGCTGTTCGAGACCCAGCCGCTGTTCACTTTGTTCCTCACCGTGGCCCTGGGTTACGTTGTCGGCGAGATCAATGTAAAGGGGGTCTCGCTTGGATCGGGGGCCGTGCTGTTCGTCGGATTGGCGATTGGGGGATTTGCGCCGAAAGCGGCGCCACCCGCACTCATCGGGACTCTCGGCCTGCTGCTGTTCCTCTATGGCATTGGTATCCAGTACGGCGGCCAGTTTTTCGCGGGCCTGAGCAGTGCTCGAGGACTGAAGGCCAATGCCGCCGCCGCCCTGGGCGTGGTCGGCGCCGGATTCGTGTCGCTGGCGCTGGTGCCCTTGTTCGGTGTCAAGCTGGATGAATCGCTGGGGATGTTCGCGGGTTCAGGCACCAGCACGGCGACCTTGCAGGCGATCATTGCGGTCATGAAGAACGACGGCGCCGCGGTTGGCTACAGCGTGGCCTATCCCTTCGGCGTGGCCGGTCCGATCCTGGCCCTTTATGTCCTTGGCGCGGTGCTCAAGGTAAAGATCGAGCCGCCGCCGGAAAAGGTCATCGAAACGGCGGAGATTTCCCTGATGAACCGAGAGTTCATCGGCCTGAAGCTCGCCGAACTGAAGGCGCGCCTGCCCGCCGGGATGGCAATTGCCGCGGTGCGCCGCGAACACCATAACCAGTTGCCCAGCGAGGACCTGGTCCTGCGGGCCGACGATGTCCTGCTGGCGACCGCCACCGACCCGGCGGTGCTCCAGCACGCAGCCGCGCTCCTGGGCGAGTTGCAGCCGGGGCGGATGAGCAGCCACCGGGAGGATCTCGACTATGCCCGCGTGTTTGCATCGAGCCGCGCGGTGGTCGGGCTGGCGCTGCGCGACATCCGCTTTCCCGAGGGGGTTGTCTGCTCGATCGTGCAGTTGCGCAGGGGCGATGCCGACATGCTGCCTGGCCCCGGCCTCGTCCTCGAGGTCGGCGACCGCGTCGGCCTGCTGGTGAATCGTGCCCACGTAAAAGCGATGCGCAAGTTCTTCGGTGACTCCATCAAGGGCACCGCCGAGCTGAGTTTCATCTCGATCGGCATCGGTGCGGCGGTGGGGCTGCTCGCTGGCATGATCCCGCTGCCGATTCCGGGCGCCGGCAAGCTGAGCCTCGGGCTGGCCGCGCTGCTGCTGGTCGCGCTTTATCTTGGCAAGATCCGCCGGTCCGGGCCGTTCGTGTGGACCATGCCCTTGTCGGCCAATCTGGTTCTGCGCAATTTCGGCCTGACCATCTTTCTGGCGCAGGTGGGCATCGCCTCGGGGCCGAAGTTCTTTGCCACCATCAGCGTGACGGGGATCTCCTTCCTGCTTTACAGCATTGCCATCGTGCTGGCGCTGGTGCTGATCACGGCGTTGATCTGCCTGTGGGTTTTCAAGTTGCCGTTCGACATCACCGTGGGCGTCATTTCCGGCGCGACCGGGAATCCGGCGATCCTGGCCTTTGCCAATCGTGTGGCCCCCACGGACCAGCCCGACCTCGGCTGTGCCATGATTTTTCCTTCGATGACGATTGCAAAGATCCTGTTCGTGCAGATCGTCGGGGCATTGGCCGGGGGCTAGCCTCGCCAGGTCGTCACGTTCCCCGGAACAGCGAACCTCCATCCTCCTGGGAGACACGCGATGAAAATTGCCGTATTCAGCGCCAAGCCCTACGACCGCGAGTATCTCGATGCGGCCAACGCCGCCGAGGGGCATCAGCTCAAGTACTTCGATGACCTGCTGGATATGGACACGGTCGGCCTTGCCGCGGGCTGCGACGCGGTCTGTATCTTCGTGAACGACACGGCGGATGCCGCGGTGCTCGATGCGCTCAAGCGTGGCGGAACGAGCCTGGTCGCACTGCGCTGCACCGGATTCAACAACGTTGATCTGAAGGCCGCGCAAGGGCTTGGCATGAAGGTGGTACGCGTGGTCAATTACTCGCCCAACGCGGTCGCCGAGCATGCCGTTGCCCTGCTGCTGGCGGTCAACCGCAAGATCCACCGGGCCTACAACCGCACGCGGGACTTCAATTTTTCCCTCGACGGGCTGATGGGGTTCGATTTCTGCGGCAAGACCGTCGCCGTGGTCGGCACCGGCAAGATCGGCCGTGTGTTCGCCAGGATCATGATCGGTTTCGGATGCGAGGTCATCGGCTACGATGCCTTCCCCTCGCCCGAGTTCGAGGCCCTGGGGGCTCGCTATGCCGTTCCGGGCGAGATCGGCATCAGCGCCGATATCATTTCCCTGCACTGTCCGCTGACCCCGCAGACGTATCACATCATCAATGCCGACTCGCTGGCCCGCGCAAAGCGCGGCGCGTTGCTGGTCAATACCAGCCGTGGCGGGCTGGTCGATACCGAGGCCGCGATCGAGGCGCTGAAGAGCGGGCAGCTGGGCGGGCTGGCCCTCGACGTGTACGAGCAGGAGGCCGATCTGTTCTTCCGCGATCTCTCCGGCACCATCATTTCGGACGACGTGGTGCAGCGCCTGGTCTCTTTTCCCAACGTCATCGTGACCGGCCACCAGGCCTTCTTCACGCGGGAAGCCATGACGACGATCTGCGAGACGACCTTGCGCAACGTGACCGAATTCGCGTCGGGCCAGGCGCTGAGCAATGAAATCAAGGCCTGACATGACGCCCGGCTCCGGTCTTGCATAGCCGGTTCCTGCCGGGCTACCGGGCTTGCGGGCTAGCTAGCGGGCCAGCGCGCGCAGCGCTTCGATCAACTTGTCGATCTCCGCCTCGGTGGTGAGGTAGCTGACCGAAGCGCGCGCAACCTCGCTGAGCCCCCGCGCGTTCATGTCCAGCGGCGTATAGGCAATGCCATTGCTGCCGATCGTCACGCCGCGCTGCGCGAGGCTGCGTTGCACGTCTGCCGCGCCATGGCCGGCCAGGTTGAAGGCCACCAGTCCGGAGCGCTCGCGGCCCTGGTCCAGCACCGTCACGCCGGGGATCGCCGCCAGTTGCGCGCGCAGTGCCTGCGCGGTGGCGTCGATGCGCGCGCGGATGGGCCCGAGGCCGATTTCCAGGGCTTCCTGCAAGGCATTGGCCAGCCCGCAGTGCATTGCCTTCGCGGCTTCGGCCGACTCGAAGCGGGCGGCGTCGCCGCGCAGCACGGGCTCGCCGTCCGCGCCCAGCGGCGCCGAGTGTGTGTCGACGAAGGCGGGCGTGAGCCGGGGCAGGAAGTCCTTGCGCACGTACAGCAGCCCGGTGCCGCGCGGGCCGCGCAGCGCCTTGCGGCCTGCGCCGGTCAGCACGTCGCAGCCCAGCTCGGCCACGTCGATGGGCAGCTGGCCTACGGCCTGCGCGGCATCGATGAAGTACGGGATGCCATGGCGGCGTGTCACCTGGCCGATGGCCGCGGCGGGATTGATCAGGCCGCCATTGGCCGGCAGCCAGGTCAGCGAGACCAGCCGCACGCGCTCATCGAGCATGGCCTCCAGCGCCCGCGGATCGACCGCGCCGCTGTGGTCGGACGGAATCACCTCGATCGTCGCCCCCGCGCGCTGCGCGCCCAGGCGCATGGCCGCGAGGTTGCCGCCCCATTCGTGGCGCGCGACCAGGATGCGGTCGCCGGGCCGCCACGACGGCAGCGCGGCGAATGCCGCGCCCCAGCCGGGCGAGTTGCCGGTGGTCAGGGCGATCTCGGCGGGCTCGGCGTTGACCAGCTGCGCGGCGAGGGAGCGCGCGCGTGCCGTCTGCGCGCGCGCGGCCACGCCGGCTTCCATCGGCCCGGCCGTGGCTTCGCGCAAGAGCTGGGCCTGTATCGCCTCCAGCGTGGCGGCGGACGGCAGCGAGGCGCCGGCATGGTTGAAATGCGTGGTGGTGCGGGTGCCGGGCGCGCGGGCGCGCAGCGCCTCCACGGCGGCGGGTGTGAGGGGAGCAGGCATGGGACCTCCGGAGGCGCGCGACAGGGTTCAGGGCTGGGCCAGCAGGATCACGGCCTCGACTTCCACGGCCACGCCGCTGGGCAGGGCCGCCACGCCGACCGCGCTGCGCGCATGGCGGCCGGCTTCGCCGAAAACCTGCACCATCAGGTCCGAGGCACCGTTGGCGACGGCGCTCTGGCGGTGGAAGTCAGGCGTGCTGGCGACAAACACGCCCAGGCGCAGCACGCGCGCCACGCGGTCCAGCCGGTCGCCGGTGGCGGCGGCGATCTGCGACAGCAGGCCCAGCGCGCACAGGCGCGCGGCCTGCACGCCGTCGTCCTCGGCGATATTGTCGCCGAGGCGGCCGAGATAGGCCGGCTGGCCGTCCCTGCGCGAGATCTGGCCGGAGACGTAGAGCACATTGCCCTCCAGCACGAACGGCACGTAGTTGGCGGCGGGCGCGGCCGCCGGTTCCAGGGTGAGGCCGAGATCGGCCACGCGGGCGCCGAGGGATTGGGTCATGTCGGGGATGCCTGGTTAGCCCGGCTGGCGCAGCTTCGGCCGGCCGGGACGGGAAAGCCTCATCCTACGGGCAGCGGGAGCCTGTGACAAACCAGTTCTTGCGCACCATGCATGAGCAGGGCTAATGCATGGCGCCTGCCGGATCTTGCGCCACGGCCTCCATCAGCCAGGCGCGGAAGGCCTGCGCGGCCTCGCCCGGCGTGCCGCGCGGCATGACCAGCCACCAGCCGATGCGGGGGTCGTCCAGCATGGTGCCGGGCAGCGCCTGGACCAGCTTGCCGCTGGCCAGCTGCGGGGCGATCAGGCGGTGGCGGCCCATCGCCAGGCCCTGCCCGGCCAGCGCCGCCTCCACCACGATGTTGTAGTCGTGCAGTTGCACGGTCTGCGCCTGCCTCAGGTCCAGGCCGAAGCGATGCGCCCACGCGTTCCACTCGAACGGTTGCTTCGCATGCGAGGCCAGCAGCGGGTAGCGCAGCAGGTCCTGCGGCTGGCGCGGGCGGGCGGGACCGGCGATCAGTGCGGGCGCGCATACCACCGACAGGCGCTCGGACATCAGCAGCTGCGCGCGCACGCCGGGCCATGCGCCCTGGCCATAGCGGATCGCCATGTCCACCTCGCCGCCGGCGACGTCGGCCAGCGCGATATCGGGACGCAGATGCAGGTCGATGTCGGGACGGGCCGCGGTGAACGCCGGCAGCCGCGGCGCCAGCCAGCGGGTGGCAAACGACGCCAGCAGCCCGACGCTCAGCGCGGTACGCGCGGCGGCGGGGGCGCGAACCTGCTCGGTGCCAAGGCGCAGCAGCTCGAACGCCGCGTGTACCTGCGCGTAGTAGGCCTGGCCGGCCTCGGTCAGCGCCACGGCCCGCGTGCGGCGCTCGAACAGCGCCACGCCCAGGTCGGCCTCCAGCCGCTGGATATGGTGGCTGACGGCGCTTTGCGTCACGAACAGTTCTTGCGCGGCCTGGCTGAAGCTCAGCCGCCGCGCGGCGGCTTCGAAGGCCCGCAATGACAGGAGGGGCGGCAGGGATCGCGTGGAACGCATGAGCTGGATCGATGGCTGGGGCAGGGCGTCATGCTACTCCTTGCCCGCCGTGTGCGTGCCGGCGGCAGGGCCGCACGGCCAGGGGCCGCATCAGCGCCCGGCCGGGCCCGCCGCCTGGCCGACCAGCTGCCCGAGCAGCTTGACGCCCTCTTCGATGCGCTCGTCGGCAATGGCGGTGTAGCCCATGCGGAAATGCGGGGAGGGCGCATCGGTGGAGAAGAACACGTCACCTGGCTCGATGATGACCCCGTGCGCCAGCGCGGTCGCGGCCAGCTTGCGGGCGTCGAGCCCCGGCGGGCCTTCCACCCAGAACGACGAAGCGCCGGGCGAGTTGTGCGCGCGCGCCTGCGGCAGGTGGCGTGCCAGCATCTCGCGCAGGATTCCGGCGCGGCGCTGGAAGATCGGCGCCACGCGGCGCAGCAGCGCATCGTGGTGGCCCAGAGAGATGAACAGCGCGGTGGCGCGCTGGTTGTTGGCGGGCGGATGGCGCAGCATGAAGCGCCGCAGCGCGCGCGCCTGCCGGATCACGGCGGCGGGGGCGACGATATAGCCGAGCCGGATGCCGGGCACGAACGACTTCGACAGGCTGCCCACGTAGATGACGCGGCCGTCGCGGTCCAGGCTCTTGAGCGCGGGGACGGGCTGGGTCAGCGCCGGGTTCTCGGTATCGTAGTCATCCTCGATCAGCACCACGTCGTGGCGGCGCGCCTCGCGCAGCAGCGTCTCGCGCCGCTCCAGCGGCATGGTGACGGTGGTGGGGCACTGGTAGCTGGGCGTGATGAAGGCGTAGTCGCATTGCGCCAGCGCGGCATCCGGACACAGGCCGGACTCGTCCACCGGCAGCGGCACCACTTCGCGCGCGCGCATGCCGAAGATGTGGCGCGCGTCGTTGTAGCCCGGCTCCTCCAGCCCGACCCGCGCGCCCTGCATCAGCAGGTCGGCCAGCAGGTAGAGCGCGTTTTGCGCGCCCATCGTAACCATGATCTCGTCCGGGTTGGCCCACACGCCGCGCCGGGGCAGGATGTGCTTCTGCAACTGCTCGATCAGCAGCGGATCGTCCCGGTCGATCAGGTCCGAGGCCCAGCCGCGGATCTCCAGCACGGCCAGCGCCATGCGCGAGCATTCGCGCCAGTCGGCGGTGGGGAACAAGGCGGGATCGAACTGGCCGTAGATGAAGGGGTAGGGATAGTTCTGCCACTCGCTGGGCTTGACGATGGCGCGCCTGCCGGTCATGTCCGGCAGGCGCGCGGTCCAGTCGGGGCCGCCGCCCTGGGCGCCGTCCGCGGTCTCGCCCGCGCAGGCGCCGTTGGCGCCGGTGGACGCCGCCTGCGACGATGCCGTTGCCGGCCTGGCCGCGCTGGGCAGTTGCTCCACCACGAAGTAGCCGCGCCGCGGGCGGGTCTCCAGGAAGTGTTCCTCGACCAGTTGCTGGAAGGCCAGGATCACCGTATTGCGCGCGATGCCGAGGGTGGCCGCCAGTTCGCGGCTGGAGGGAAGGGCGCTGCCTTCCGGCAACTGCCGGGCCAGGATGGCCGACACCAGCCGCTGGCGCAACTGCGCCTGCAGGCTGACGCCGGAATCGGGAGATAGCTGCAACAGCCGGTTCCAGAAAGTGTTCGCCTTGCCCATGCTTGCCATGCCGCTTGCGCTCCCGCTCCTGCCTGAGTTGTCGTGACCGTCGTGACGAGCGGCAGATTATGGGCGATGCCGCGCCCCGGCGATATGCGGGTTGCCCGCAGGCCGGCGGGCGGCGTGCAAGAAGCGATGGCGTGGCCGCTGCGCTCCCCTCAACGGCCGAGGATCCACTGCGCCAGGCTCTGCAGGTCCTCCTTGGCCAGGCCCGGGTAGGGCGGCATCGGAACCTGGCCCCACTTGCCCGCGCCGCCGGCGGCAATGTTCTGCGCCACCAGCGCCGCGGCGCCGGGCTGGTTCGCGTACTTTGCCGCCACGTCCCTGAACGCCGGTCCTACGATCTTCTTGTCGACGGCATGGCAGGCGCTGCAGTTGTTGGCCGCCATCAGGGCCAGGGGATCGTGACTGCCGGCGGTGGCGACGGCAGCCGGTGCCGCGGCCCCTGCGCCTTGCGGCGCCGCCGTGCCCGCGTAGGCCGTGCGCTCCGCCCCGTATGTCTTGCTGAGGTAGTCGACCATGGCCGGAATGTCTTCATCCGGGAAGGGCGCGCCGAAGGGCTTCTTCATCTTCTTGACGGTGGCATCCCAGTAGCCGCGCGGCGACGACGGCGGCTGCGTCTGCACGTACTGCGCGGAGTGGCAGGTCATGCAGTTCTGCTGCACCAGCCGGTAGCCGGGCAATTCGCTCGGCGTGTAGCGCGCCGTCTCGGGCGGCAGGGTGATCTCCAGCGCGTGCGCGGCCGGCACGCCGGCGAGGCAGCCCAGCGCCAGCATGAAGCCGGCACGGCGCCCGGGTTTGACGAGTTGCATGGCTGCCTCCTTCATGCCGCCACCACGCGGGTGGTTTCCACCACGTTGCGCATATAGCCGGCCGGGTTCCACAGGGCGGCAAGCGGCTGGCTCTGCCCGATGCGATTGCTGGCGCGTACCTTCAGCTCGTACTCGCCCTTCTTCGGCGGCGTGAACGTCGCGGTCCATTCGCGAAAGGAGTAGCGGCCCAGGTCCTTGCCCAGTTGCGCCGCGCGCCAGGTGCGGCCGCCGTCGGTGGACAAGGCGACCTCGTCCACGCCAAAGCCGCCGTCGAACGCGATGCCGCGCAGCACGGTCTGGCGCCCGGCATGCAGCCTGGCGCCATCGGCCAGGCTGGTGATGAAGGAGCGCACGTTGAAGCGGTTGATCGGCACCGTGCGGGCGGGCGCGGTGCCGGGCGCCACGCAGGCGCAGGCGTTGTCGGGGATGCGGTAGGCGGCGGTCATCCAGAAGCCGTCGAACGGCTTGTCGAGCACCTGGATGTTGGCCAGGTGCTTGACCCAGTAGGTGCCGTAGTGGCCGGGCACGACCAGCCGCAGCGGGTAGCCGTTGAGCATGGGCAGGTCCGCGCCGTTCATGGCCCATGCGAGCATCACCTCGCCGTCGAGCGCGTGGTCGATGGCCAGCGCCTTGACGAAGTCCGGGCCGCCTTCCAGCGGTGGGCGGTCCATGCCGTCGAAGCTCACCTGCAAGGCGCCGGCCTGCACTCCGGCCTTCTCCAGCAATACCTTGAGCGGGATGCCGGTCCAGCGCGCGTTGCCCATGGCGCCGTTGCCCAGCTGGCCGCCGTTGGCGCGCGGCGAAAAGAAGCCGCGGCTGTTGCCCGAGCACTGGTTGACCGCCACCAGGTCCACCGGGGTGGACAGGCGCTTGATCTCGTCGAGCGAGAGTTCCAGCGGCGTGTTGACCTTGCCGCCTACGCGCAGGCGGTAAGCCTGCGGGTCGATGCTGGTGGGGATGCCGCTCCAGTGGTAGCGCACGAAGAAGGCGTCGTTGGGCGTGATCGCGCCGTCGTTGAACACGGCAAAGGGCGTTTCGAGCTGCGGCGGCCGGCTGGTGAGCAGGATCAGCGGCCGCTTCTGGGGAAAGGCGATGAGCTCGCGCTCGCCATTCTCGAACGGCATCTCGACCCGCGCACCGGCAGCGCCGGCCGCCAGCGCTTCGAGCGCGGGATGGGTCAGCGCCGCGCCTGCGCCCAGCGCGCCGAGGGCGCGCAGCGCGCCGCGGCGGCCTGGCCGGGATGGTGCGGGATGGTGCTTTTGGTCCATGCCTGTCTCCTCGTCTTCTTATGGTCTTGGGTCTTGGTGCCAGCCCGTGATCGGCTAGATCACTTCATCCTTCATGTGATACCAGCGATACAGGAACCACTGCCCGAAGCGGCGGAACGGCGCGAACGCCTGCGCCTCCACCATCTCGCGCACATTCGGGAACGGCAGCGCCGAGCGGAAGATCGGCAGCTCCGGCCCGGCGCTCTTGCCCGCGATCAGCGCCGCCATGCGCTTGCCCGCCTGCGCGGAGTACATCACGCCATTGCCGCCGTAGCCCATTGCGTAATAGATGGTCTGGGCCGGGTCGGGCTGGAAGATGCGCGGCATCATGTCGTGGCTGACATCCACCCAGCCCCACCAAGAATAGTCGATCTGGATGCCTTCGAGCGCGGGGAACTTGCGGTGCAGGTCGCTGACCAGCTTGTCCTTGTATTTGTGCTGCGGTGCATCGTTGCCGGTGATGGCGCTGCGGCTGCCGATCTGCAGGCGCCCGTCCGGCATCAGCCGGTAGTAGTGCCGCAGGATGCGGGTATCGGTGATGACCTGGGTCGTGCGGAAATTGCACGCGGCGCGCTCCGAGGGCGTCAGCGGGCGGGTGACGATGGAGTTCGAGAGGATCGGGAACAGGCGGTTCTTGAGCTGGGCGTGCAGGTCCGGCGAGGTGTAGCCGCCGGTCGCCACGCCGACCGCGCGGGCGCGCACGATGCCGCCCGGCGTCTTCAGGTAATGCACGCCGCCACGGGTCTCCCAGCTCAGCACCGGGCTGGACGGATGCACCCTGGCGCCCAGCGCGCGCGCGCGGCGCAAGTAGCCGAAGGCCAGCTTGCCGGCGTGGATGCCGATGCCTTCCGGCTCGTGCATGGCGCCTGCCGCTTCCTTGTCGTCGACGTATTCGCGCTTGACGGTGTCGGCGTCCAGGATGCGCGCGTCGTACTTGAACACGTCGCGCAGCACCTTGGCTTCCTTCTCCAGCGCGGGCATGACCTTGGCGCGGTGGGCGATATAGAGATGGCCGCCCGGCTGCGGATCGCAGTCGATGTCCTTGATCAGGCCCTTGAAGGTCTCCATGCCGTCGCAGACTTCCTCGTGCAGGCGCAGCGCGGTGTCCAGGCCGTAGCGCTGGATCCACTGCGAGCGCTTGAGCCGGCCCGAGGCGCATTGCGCCTGGCCGCCGTTGCGCGTGCTGCAGCCCCAGCTCACGCGGTTTGCCTCCAGCACGGTGGCCTTGATGCCGTGTTCCTGCGCGAGGAAGATCGCGCAGGTCAGGCCGGTGAAGCCGGAGCCGATGATGGCCACGTCCACGTCGATATCGTGGGTGATCGGACCGTCGTCGGGCGGCGGCTCGCCGGCAGTGCCGATCCAGTAGGTGGGCGCGTACTCGCGCCCCTGGCCAGGGGTGGGCGCGACCAGCGGGTCGTAGGCGGGATCGTAGGGCCGCGAAGGCGCGGTGGCGCGGTCTTCGGGCAGGATCAGTCGTGCTGCGGTGGCATCCATGTCTGTCTTCCTCATGTGCCCTCTGGCGGGGCCGGATCCGGTTCAGTTGCCTGCGCGGTTCACCGCGACAGGGGGGCGGTCCTTGCGGTAGGCGTTCTTCACGGCGATCTTGCCGTCGCGGAAGGTGAACACATCGACCATGCGCGCTTCGATGCGCGTGCCGTCCGCCCTGGTGCCGCGGAAGGTGGATTCGCTCACGCCGCGCTCGCCGTTGACGAAGTGCTCACCATCCAGCCAGGCGGCATCGGGGAATGCCTGCCATGCCAGCTGGAAGCCCTCGCGCACCGCCTCCCTGCCCGCGAAGGTGCGGCCAAACAGCTCGCCGCCGGCCACGGCATGGAACACGCAGTCGTCGGCCATGAAGCTCATCAGCGCTTCGATATCGTGGCGGTTCCAGGCGTCGGCGAAGGCCTGCAGGGTCGTGGTGGTAACTTGGGACGTGGTCATCGGGGTCTCCGGGATATCGTTGGTGAATGGCGCGCCACGCGGAGCGGCGCGCCTTATGACGTCAGCATAGTGAGATGGCGTGCAATGCAGTAGGGCCAGAGCGCGCCAATCGTTTGGGCCAGCGGCGGGCGGAACGGGCCGCTGCGATGGGCTAGCCGCAGCTGCGCATCAGGAGCGCCGCAGGCAGCATGTACACGGCCACGAGCGCGGTCCCGGCGGCGCGCTGGCGCCGCGATGCCGGCATCGCGGGGCGGGTCGGCCGGGCGGTGCGTCAGTCGGCGCGCCGTATCTCCGGCATGTGCGCGGCGACGCCATGCTTGCGGCATAGCTGGCGCACGGCGTAGGCGACGAGCAGGATGCCGAGGCTGGCCACGCCGAGCAGCAGGGGGGTGCGCTGGTCGGGGATGAAGGCCATGGCGACGACGATGCCGACCATGCCGGCAATGGCGACATAGGTCAGGTAGGGGAAGGCCCACATGCGCACCTTGAGCCGGTGCGGCGCTTCGCGCTCGAGGCGGCTGCGCAGGCGCAGTTGCGAGATGGCGATCAGGATGTAGACGAAGATCGCGACGGTGCCGTAGGAGTTGACCAGGAAGGCGAACACCTTGTCCGGCGAGACGTAGGACATCACCACCGCGCCGTAGCCGAACAGCGTGGCGAACAGGATGGCCCTGACCGGCACGCCGTTGCGGCTCAGCGTGGCGAGCGCCTTGGGCGCATCGCCACGCTTGGTCAGCGCGAACAGCATGCGCGAGGAGGCGTACAGGCCGGAGTTCAGCGCGGACAACACGGCGGTCAGCACCACCGCGTTCATGATCTGCGCGGCCGCCGGGATGCCCATGGCCTTGAGCGCGCTCACATACGGCGTGGCGATGCCGGCGGAATTCCACGGCACCAGGCAGACCACCAGCAGCACCGAGCCGACGTAGAACACCAGCACGCGGGTGATGACCGAGCTGGTTGCCTTGGCCACTGCCTTTTGCGGCTCGGCGGTCTCGGCCGCGGCGATGGTGACGATCTCCGCGCCGAAGTAGAAGCCCGTTGCCGCGACCGCGCCGGTCAGCACCGGCATGATCCCGTTCGGCGCGAAGCCGCCATGCGCGCTCAGGTGCGCCACGCTGGCGCTGGCGCCGGGCCACATGCCCAGCACGAACAGCCCCGCCAGGAACAGGAACACCACGATGGCGGCAACCTTGATCGAGGCGAACCAGAACTCGAACTCGCCGAAGGACTTCACCGAGATCAGGTTGGTCAGCGTGAGCATCACCAGCAAGACCAGGCTGATGCTCCAGCCCGGCACATCGGGTAGCCAGAAGCGCACCAGGTCGGCCCCGGCGACGGCCTCGAGCGCGACCACGATCACCCAGAAATACCAGTACATCCAGCCGGTCAGGAAGCCGGCGAGGCCGCCCAGTGCCGGGCGGTCGCTCCAGGCCTCGCGGGCGTATTCGTAGAAGGAGCCGACGGTGGGCAGCGCGCACGCCATTTCGCCCAGCATGCGCATCACCAGTACCACCAGCAGGCCGGTGATGAGGAAGGAGAGGACGGCGGCGGGACCCGCGGACCGGATGACCACGCCACTGCCGACGAAGAGGCCGGCGCCGATCACGCCGCCCAGCGCGATCATGGTCATGTGGCGCTGCTTCAGCCCGTGCTTGAGGCCGCTTGATTGCTGCTGATCGTGAATCACTTTGCTTAGTCTCCTGGATTGCTCAGGGGTCATGCGCCACGGTTTCTATAGTAGGTCGGCGATTGGCTCGCCGCCCCGGGGGCCGTGGTCGTTGCGTCATGTGCCGCATTGCGCGCGGCCGCCTGACGCGAGGGTCGGATACGCCCTTGCCCGGCGGGCCGGGCAAGGGCGTATCGCGTGCTCGCCTGCTGATCTGCATGGCTGCCGATACCTGCCGGCCTCACAGGGACTCAGACGAAGTCCTTGTACTTGTCGAGGGTGCGCACGGGCTTGGCGAGCGCATCGCGGCGGAACGGGTCGCCGAGCTCGCGGGTGCACATGATCTCGATGATGGTGGTCTTGCCGTGATTCATCTGCAGATCGATGGCGCGC